>JAPUKG010000130.1 GCA_027295775.1 Pseudomonadota bacterium | reverse complement strand
GTCCGGTGCCAGCTCCAGGGCGCGGCCGAAGTGCGTCTGGGCGAGCTTCGGGCGGCCCCGCGAAGCGGCCACCCAGCCGAGGGCGATCTCGCGGGAGAGCTCCGGGAGGGCGTCGGCGAGCGTCGACGCCCGGCCGAGCAGGGACTTCCTGACGAGTGAGCGGATCAGCTTCAGCGGCTCGAGTCGCGCTGAGAGAGCGGGGAGAGGGTCGTGGTCCGCGAGCATGCGCTGAAGCCCCGCGAAGTCGAGGCGCGCATCGCCGAGCCGCGCCGAACGTGTGGCCAGCAGGTTCTGGTCGTCGCTGTTGATCGGGGCACCCGCGCCGAGGGCCCGGGCCCCCTGCGTGGTCAGCACCAGAGAAGCCGCAGCGTCTTCGATCGTGAGGATGCCGTAGCGCGCGAAGTGGTCGGCGGAGGCTTCGAGCGCGACACGACCCGCCGCTACGTCGAGCGGGGCCTTGGAAGCCGCGAAGAGCAGGGCCGCCTTCACCGGATTGTAGACCTGCACATAGGGGAAGGTGGAGGTGAGGGTCGCGAGCAGGCTCTCGAGCAGCGTCGCGTCGACGAAACGCAGGCCGATCCACTGTACGAAGTCGCCGTCGTCCTCCAGCCGTTCCCGCGCGATCTCGAATAACTCTCGGGTTTAGAGGTGCGAGGCGCCCGCCGTCCAGGGGTGCGAGGGTTGGGAGACGATGGCGTCGTAGCGCCGATCCGTGAGGAGCAGCGCGCCGCGCGCGTCGTTGACCACGACTCGGGTGCGCGGATCCGCGAGCGGGTCGAACACGCGCTCGGATCCGGCCTCCCGGTTCGCGGCGACGACTTCCTCCTCGATCTCCACCACGTCCACCGCGACGACGCTCGGCGGAACCGCCTCGACCGCGACACCTGCGCCCAGCCCGACGACCAGCACACGCTCAGCGTCCGGGCGCAGCAACACGGGGAGGAGGCCGAGCCAACGCGCCTCGAGCCCGCGACCGGGAATGCCCACCGGCTTCGGGAAGGCCGCCTCGGGAAGTCCGTTGGTGAGGAGCCTGAAGCTGCCGGGGAACTCCAGCAGCATCACCGTGGCGGAGCGCCCGGCTCCGTAGTAGCGGATCTCCCCGGCGGCGGCCTGGCCCGACAGCGGCGACGAGCGCAGCAACCGCCACGGCGTGTCCACGGGCAACACCAGAAGTGCCAGCGCGGACAGGGCGACCGCCACGAGCGGACGCCGCAGGCGCGGCCGCGCGAGCAGCGACGCCGCGGCGGCGAGGCACAGGCTCGTGACCACCCCCGCCCGCACCGTGCCCGCAAGGCCCAGCCACGGCAGCAGGAGGAAGCCGGCGCCGATCGATCCCGCGATTGCACCGACCGTGTTCCAGGCGTACACGCGTGCTGCGGCGGAAGCGGTTCCCGCCGCGTCGGGGGCGAGGATGCGCACGGCCAGCGGGAAGGTGGCGCCGATACACAGCGCGACGGGCAGCAGCACCGCGGCGGCGATCGGCGCGTTCGCCAAGGGTCCGGCCATGCCACCCGCGCCGAGAGCCCTCGCCAGCTGCGGAAGCCGGTCCGACAGCATGAAGGCCGCGAGCGCGAGGCCCGCGACGCCGAGCTGGGAGACGGCGAAGCCCGCCCTGGCCCGACCGGGCCGGCGCGCGACACGCCCTCCCGCTGCGCTCCCCAGCGCGATCCCGAGCAGGAAGCTCGACAGCATCGTCGCGAAGGCGTAGACGCTCCCCCCGAGCAGATGCGAGAGCAGCCGGGTCCACAGCACCTCGTAGCTGAACGACACTGCGCCGGAGACGAGCATCAGCGGGAGGATCCAGTGGACCGCGCGGGTTGCCGGCGCGGCGCTCGCCGGCACTGCGACCGGAGCCGGCGCGCGCCGTGCCAACGCCGCTGCCGCGACGAACACGAGTCCGTTGACGAAGGCCCCCAGGTACACGGTCTGACGCAGGCCGAGCGCCGGCAGCAGCAGGAAGGCGGCGCAGAGCGTGCCTCCGATCGCGCCCGCCGTGTTGATCGCGTAGAGCGCGCCGATCCGCGGCCCGACCTCCTCATCGCGACGGATCGCGTGGCGGACCAGCAGCGGAAGCGTCGCGCCCATGAAGGCGGTCGGCGTGAGCATCAGGACGAATGCACCGCCCAGCCGGAAGACGGTTGCCAGGGCACCGGGCTCCGTCACCTCGCCGCCGCCGAAGAGCGCGACGTAGGCCGCGGTGAGGACCCGCATGCCGAGCGGAACCGCGAGGGCGGAGAGGGCGATGCCGAGCTCGAGCAGGCCGTAGACGAGCACAGGCCTTTCGAGCCGCGGCGCGATCCGGGAGGCCACGGCCGAACCCACTGCGAGGCCACCCATGTAGCCCGCCAGCACCGCGGCGACGGCGATCTCCGAGGTGCCGAAGATGAAGGAGAACTCGCGAGTCCAGGCGGTCTGGTAGAGCAGCGCCGAGAAGCCGGAGAGCAGGAAGCAGAGCAGCAAGAGCGCGAAACGGCGATCCATTCCCTCGACTCTCCCGACTCTGCCGCGCCGCGGACCGCCGTTGGGGCCCCGTCGCGTTGCAACTGCTTTGAGACCGGCTCTCAGGGTCTTGCGTCGCTGCTCGCCGGGGAGTCGTGGCACGCGCCGAAACCCGGCCGCGGTGATAGCGTAGGCGCTCCCCGAGATCACCTTGAGCCGCTCCCTACGCCTGCTCTTCCACGTCCTCTTCCTGCTCTCCGGGGCGACGGCGCTGGTGTATCAGGTGACCTGGCTTCGCAACCTGTCGCTGATCTTCGGCGCCAGCTTCGAGGCCACGAGCATCGTGCTCGCCGCCTTCATGGCCGGGCTCTCTGCGGGCGGCTTCGTCTTCGCGCGACGCTCCGAGCGGCTTTCCAACGCCTTCGCCGTGTACGGGCTGCTCGAGCTCGGGATCGCGGTCTTCGCGCTACTCGTACCGGCCCTGCTCGCCGCTCTCGACCGCGCGTACCTGGCGGCGGCGCTCGGAAGCGAAGCGGTGACGCCCGGCCTGAACGCACTTCGGGTCGCCATGGCGCTGGTGATCCTGTTCGTGCCGACCTTCCTGATGGGTGCGACGTTGCCCGTGCTGACCCGGGGCCTCGTCGACCGCTTCGGCGATTTCGGAGTGCGGCTCTCGTGGCTGTATGGGGTCAACACGCTCGGCGCGGTGCTCGGTGCCGTGACCGCAGGCTTCCTGCTGATGCCGGCGATCGGTGTCTGGGACTCCCAGCTGCTGGCGGCCGCCCTGAACCTGGCGATCGGTGTGGCCGCGATCGTCGGCAGCCGGAGCGGGGAGCGCGGCGGCGCCAGCGAGGTGGCGGCGAGCGGCGGCGCGGAGCGTCCCGCCCCCCCGCTCTCGGCTGCCGAGCGGCGCGCGACGCAGCTCGCGTACTGGGGAACGGCGGTGTCGGGGCTGTGCGCGCTCGCGCTCGAGGTGATGTGGACA
>JAPUKG010000013.1 GCA_027295775.1 Pseudomonadota bacterium | reverse complement strand
CCACGGCGGTTCCCAGCCCGAAGAAGGACAGCGGAATGTCGGCGCGCTGCGAGCCTCCGCCGTACGCGAAGTGGGGTGCGGCCAGCAGGGCGATGGTCACGGCGGCGGCCGGGAGCGCTCCGCTGGAGCGGCACGTCGCGGTGTAGAGGAGCCCCGCGGTCGCGACGGTGAACACCGACGAGATCGCGATCGGCACCGCGATCGACTCGCCCGTGTAGGCCCAGAGGTGGGCCACGGCGAGGGGGACCAGCAGCGGGTAGTCGGCGTGGCGCACCTCGCTGAACGCCTCGGCCAGGCCCGCGCGGGTGAAGGCGACTGCGCGCAGGTTCCAGATCTCGACCGCGTCCCACGCGCCGTGCGGAAGTGCCCAGAAGGTCCGCACCATGCCGGCGGCGCAGGCCGCGGCGGCGCACACCAGGAGTGCCACGAGGAGCGCCGGCGGCTTGGGCTGGAGCTGGGGCTGGAACCGAGTCGCGGCTTGACGGCCCGCCGCAAACGCCGCGGCCACGGCCAGTGCCTCGAGGGCGATCAGCGCGACCAGGCCGGGCTTGCCCGCCGCGAGCCACGCGTACACGATGAGCGAGACGCCGCCGAAGGCAACGCCCACCGACAGCCACAGGGAGGTCGGGCTCCACGGCTCCCGCGCGAGCCGTTGGGTCGCGAGCACGCCCGCCCCCCAACCAATCATAGTGCGATCATCGTCCGGTCATCGCGCGATCATCGAGATTGTCGCCTCCTCAACACGAGCAGCCCGTCTCCGAGCCGGTGGACGACCCGATACCCGGGCAGCACGCCCGCCCGGTCGCTCACGATCCACTCGCTCCGCGGGTCGAGCCGCTGGCGCGTGGCCACCCGGGGTGCCAGCGCGTAGCGGAACGCGTGGAAGCCGTAGAGCGCCTCGGAGCCGGCGCGCCCGCTGGCGAAGCCGATGTCATTGCCCGGCACGAGGGGCACCACGCCCTCGAAGTCGGGCACCCGGTCGGCCAACGCGTATTCCCAGCTCGCGTTGGCGATCGCGGACCAGGCGACGAGCAGGACCAGAACCGCGACGAGCGCGCGAGAGGGCTGCTCCGTCACACGAAGTACCCCAGCGCGCACGCGAGAACGAGGAGCAGGAGAGCCCGGACCGAGCGCCGCACGGGCCGATCCTAGCGGCTGGGGGAGCCGCGGTGTTACTCTGCGCGCCGTGGGCGTTCGTGACGTCTTCCGCGAGCATCTGGAGGCCGTGACGGCCGCCTCCGCGTCCCTGCCCGATGTGCTCGAGGCGGTGGGCAAGACGCTGCAGCGCTGTCTCGAGGGCGGCGGCAAGATCCTGACCTGCGGCAATGGCGGCAGCGCCGCCGACGCCCAGCACCTGGCCTCGGAGCTGGTGGGACGGGTGCGCCGCCACCGGCGGGCGCTCCCCGCCGTGGCGCTCACCACCGACGCCTCGGTGCTGACGGCGATTGCCAACGACTACGGCTTCTCCGAGGTCTTCGCGCGGCAGGTGCGGGCCCTGGCGTCGCCGGGCGACGTGCTGGTGGCGATCAGCGCGAGCGGCGACTCGGCCAACGTGGTGGAGGCGGCCCGCGCCGCGCGGGACGCGGGCTGCAGCGTGGTGGCGCTCACGGGTCGCGGCGGCGGCCGGCTGGCGGAGCACGCCGACCTGCTCGTGGCGGCGCCGAGCGACGACGTGTGCCGCATCCAGGAGATCCACGGTTTGTGCATCCACGCGGTCTGCGAGGGGATCGAGGCGCAGGCCCCGGACGCTCCGGACGAGGGCGGCACCGCCGGGTGAGTCCCGCCCGCTCCCTGTTCGAGCGCGTCGCCCGGTTCCCCGACGCCCATATCTGGGTGGTCGGCGACTGCATGCTCGACGAGTACGTCCGGGGCGACGTCGAGCGGGTGTCGCCCGAGGCGCCGGTGCCGGTGGTGCGCGCCCGGGAGTCGTTCTCACGACTGGGCGGCGCGGCCCACGTGGCCCACGCGGTGGCCGCGCTGGGTGCGCGCGTCAGCCTGTGCGGATGGATCGGCAAGGACCCGGCGGGCGACGCCATCCTCACCGAGTGCGGCGAGTCGGGCATCGACGCGCGCGCCGTGGGCCGGGTCGACGACCGGCCCACCACCCGCAAGCTGCGCGTGCTCGGTGCCGGCCAGCAGCTCCTGCGCATGGACTGGGAGGAGACCCACGACGGCTCCGACGAGGTGGCGGCCGCTCTGGTCGGGGTCCTGGCCGACGGTGCGGACCCCACGGCCATCGTGGTCAGCGACTACGCCAAGGGCTTCGTCACCGAGGCGCTGGTGCGCGAGCTCGTCGCCGTCGCCCGCAGACGGGGGCGTGCCGTTCCGGTCGTGGTCGATCCCAAGCACCTCGACTTTGCTCGCTACCGCGGGGCCACCGTGCTCAAGCCGAACCTCCGCGAGCTCGAGCAGGCGACCGGCCGGCGCCTGGCGGGAGAGGCGGACGACGCCATCGCCGCGGCCGCGGGCCCGGCGGTCGCGGCCTGCGGCGCGGAGGCCGCCGTCGTCACGCTCGGCGAGCGCGGCATGCTGATCGTGCGGCGCGACGGCTCCCACCGCGCCATCGCCTCGACCCCGCGCGAGGTCTTCGACGTCACCGGGGCGGGCGACAACGTCGCCGCCACCCTGGCCCTCGGACTCTCGGTGGGGGCGAGCCTCGAGGAGGCGGCCGAGATCGCCAACGCGGCTGCCGGCGTTGCCGTCACCCGGCGGGGCGCCCGCGTCGTCGGACCGTACGCGCTGCGCACGGCGCTGCAGCCGCCCGACGGCCGGGCGGTCCCGATCCACTCGCGCGAGTCCGTGGCGGAGCGCGTCGCCGCGTGGAGGGAGGGCGGGCGCCGGATCGTCTTCACCAACGGCTGCTTCGACCTGCTGCACGCAGGGCACCTGTCGCTCCTGCGCGGCGCCGCGGAGCAGGGCGACGTCCTGGTCGTCGGTCTCAACAGCGACGCGTCCGTGCGCCGGCTCAAGGGCGAGGGCCGCCCGCTCGTGCCCGCGGCCGAGCGCGCGTCCCTGTTGGCTGCCCTCGACTGCGTCGACGCGGTGGTCGTATTCGAAGAGGACACGCCCCTCGCCCTGCTGCACGAGCTCGAGCCCGACGTGCTGGTGAAGGGCCAGGACTACATGGTGGACCAGGTCGTCGGCCGCGAGCTCGTCGAGGCTCGCGGCGGCCGGGTCGTGCTGGTTCCGCTCCTCCCGGACCGCTCGACCACGGCGCTGGTGGAGCACGTCCAGCGCATCCGCCCGCGAGCGAAGACCGACTGAGGGAGGCGGCATGATGGCCTCGACGGGGTGGGCTCGCCGCGGCCTCGGCCCGGCGCTGATCGGTGCCGCGACGGCGGCGATGGCCACGTGGACCTGGGGCACCTGGCCCGACGCCGTCGTCGACTTCGGGCGCGAGCTCTACGTGCCCTGGCAGATGCTCGAGGGGCGCGTCCTCTACCGAGACCTGCAGCTCTTCTACGGGCCCTTCTCTCCTCACCTGAATGCGGCCTGGTTCGCCGCGTTCGGCGTGAGCCTGCGCTCCCTCGTGTTCCTCAACCTGCTCGTGGTGGCGGCGGTCGCGGTGCTCGTCTACCGCGAGAGCACGCGCTTCGCCGGCCGGCTCGCCGCCACGCTCGCGGGTCTCAGCTTCGCTCTGGCCTTCGCGTTCAACAGCTACACCCGTGTGGGCAACTACAACTGGATCGCGCCGTACTCCCACGAGCTCACCCACGGCGTCGCGCTCTCGCTGGCCGCGCTGTGGGCGCTGCGCGCCTTCCTCGAGCGCGGCCGGAGCTCGTGGGCCGCGGCTGCGGGCGGCCTGATCGGGCTGGTGTTCCTGACCAAGCCCGAGGTGTTCCTGGCCGTCACCTGTGCCGCGGGTCTGGCGCTGGCGCTCTGGCTGCGACCGCGCTCGGGCTGCCCCAAGCCGGAGGGCGTATCCCGCCCGGCGCTGGCGTTCGCTGTCGGTCTCGCCGCGCCGCCGTGCCTGGCCGTCGCCCTCCTGTCCGTCGCCATGCCCCCCGGCGATGCGCTCTTCGGCGTGATGGGCTCCTGGCCCCACGTCTTGAACAGCGAGATCTCGAGCATGCCCTTCTACCGGCGCGGTCTGGGCGTGGACGACGTGGGCGGCAATCTCGCGGCCGCGGCCCGGGGCGCGCTCGGGTTCGCCTGGTGGTTCGCGCCGGCACTGCTCGTCGCCCTGGCCCGGGGGCCGCGGCGCCGAACCGTGCTGGCGGTCGGGGGCGTGCTGTGGCTCGCGGTCGGTGCCTGGACCTGTGGCGCCGCTGCGCTCGGTCCCCTTCAGCGCGGCGCGCCCCTCGACGCACTCGATCGCTTCCTGGGCATCGCCGCACTGGCGCGCCCGTGGCCGATCCTGCTCGGCCTCCTGCTGGCGGCTCTGCTGCTCTCGCTCTGGCGCCGCGCAGACACCGACGATGCGCCCCGTACGATCGCGCGGATCGCGTGGGTGACGTTTGCCCTGGCGCTGCTGGCGAAGATGGTCCTGAACGCGCGGATCTGGCACTACGGCTTTGCCCTGGCGATGCCCGCGGCCCTCGTGCTGGTGATCGCGCTCGTCGACGGTGTGCCCGTCTGGCTCCGTCGGCGCGGCGGCGACATGGGCCAGCGCGTCTTCCGCGCGAGCGCCGTCCTGGGCTGGGGACTCGTCGCGACCGCGCTCCTCGGTCTGACCGCCGAGCAGCTCGCGACCAAGTACGTGGTGGTGGGCGAGGGCGCCGACGCCTACCGCGCGGACACACGCGGGGTGGTGGTGGCGGAGGCCCTGCACTGGCTGAACGACAACGCCCGGTCGGGGCAGACCCTGGCGGTCTTGCCGGGCGGCGAGATCCTGGGCTACCTGGCGCGCCTGCCCAACCCAACGCCCTACGGCAACTTCACCCCCGGCCCGGTGCTGCTGTTCGGCGAGCAGCGCATGCTGGAGGCGCTCCGGTCCCGGCCGCCCGACTGGGTTGCCCTGGTTCATCGCGACACCGCGGTCTTCGGCGCCCGCTACTTCGGCACGGACTACGGGCTCGAGCTGGCCGCCTGGATCGACGAGAACTACCAGCCGGTGCGTGAGATCGGCGCCCCTCCCTTCCATCCGCGCGGCCAGATGGGTGCCCGCATCCTGCGCAAGAACGCCTCGGCCGAATCGCGCAGGTAGGTCTCAACAGCTAGGGTTCCGACTTGTCGAGCGAAGATCTTCACCGCGAGCGGCTTCAGCGGGAACGGCGGCACTTCGAGCAGAGGGCCGACCAGTTCGACGAGCCCTACTGGGCGGAGCGGAGGCCCATCGCGCTGCATCGGCGCCAGATGCGGACCCGTGCGCTGGTCGAGGCCGCGAGCGGCGGGGGCGCGCTCGTGCTCGCGCACATGCTCGAGGTGGGCTGCGGCACGGGGAATCACACGGAGTGGCTCGTGCGGCAGAGCGAAGCCACCGTGGTGGCCTCCGACCTGACCACCGGGCTGCTCCGCCGCGCGCGCTCGCTGGCGCCGGACCGGGTTCGGCTGGCCGGCGCCGATGCCTCGTGTCTTCCGTTTCGCAACGAGAGCTTCGACGCGGTGGTGGGGAACGCCATTCTCCACCACCTAGCCCTGGAGCGGGCCGTGCCGGAGATGCTGCGCGTGCTCCGGCCGGGGGGGCGCCTCTGCTTTGCGGAGCCGAACCTGGCCAACCCCCACGTCTTCCTGATGCTGAAGATCCCGTGGCTGCGCCGACTGGCCGGGGCGACCGAGGACGAGACGGCGTTCCTGCGCGGCCGCATCCGGCGCACCCTCGAAGGGCTCGGGCTAGAGCGCGTGACGGTGCGCCCCTTCGACTTCCTGTACCCGCTGGTGCCGCGGCGCCTGATCGGCGCGCTGGACCGGCTCGGGCGGGCGCTCGAGGCCACGCCCGGCGTGCGCGAGATTGCGGGCTCCCTGCTCATCTCCGGCGAGAAGCCCGCCCTCCGCGCAAGATCGTGAAGGTCGCGGGCGGGCGGCGGTCGACCTCACGCCGCTTCTTCGGCCACCGGGTGCCACGGGACCTCCGTGCGGCGCAGCACGACGGTGGCGAACGTCCCCCAGGTTGCGCTCCACGGATCCATCCGCTCCTCGATCCAGCGCCACAGGCCGAAGGACCAGCCGGGCGCGAGGCTTCGCAGGGATACGCCTCCGGAGAGCAGATAGCGGAAGGGCATGCCGAGCTGGATCGACTCCACCCTCCAGGTGGGAAGGGTGCGCTCGAAGCGCTCGGCGTCGCGCTCGAACAGGATCCAGGGGAGGGCGCCGTTGGCGCCGGAGAGCGGTCCCGCGGCCGGGATCGTCCAGTCCGGCGTGTCGGGCTCGAAGGGCTCGTGGTGGAGGCGTCCCCAGACGAAGCGGGACCAGGGCGTGACCCAGGGCTCGACCATGGCCACGACCCCTCCGCCGCGGACGCAGCGCGCGGCCTCGGTCAGAAAGCGCGCGGGCGCGCGCAGGTGGTGGAGCACATCGGTCATGACGATTCCGCGCAGCGAGCCCGTGGCCACGGGCAGCGCGTGGGCATCCAGCACCGTGGAGATGCCCGACACGGGGAAGACCTCACTCAGGATCGCCGCGGGCAGCACCTCCCCGAAGAAGCCCGCGCCCGATCCGATCTCGAGGACCGGCTCCCCTCCGTCGGGGAGCGCGGCCAGGAGCGAGCGGTACCACTCGAGGTAGATCTGCCGCAGGAAGGGCTTCTCGCGCACGAGCCGCCGCCGGAGCTCGGTGGTGCGCGGGTCGTCGAGCTCGAGCCCGACGGTCAGGGGATGGGCGAGGAGTCGCTTCAACACGCGCCCGCGGCTCAGCGATGGGTGAGGAACGCGGCGAAGCACATGCGCAGCATGACCAGGGCGTTGCGCAGGCGGCCGGTCATCTTGAGCTCCCCATAGGTCCGCTCCATGTAGTGGACGGGGAGGTCGACATGCTTCAGGTTGAGGCGCGCTGCCCCGAAGATCAGCTCGTAGTCGCCCCAGCGGTCGCGGACGCCCCAGGAGCCGCGGAGCGCGCGGATGCGCACGCAATCGGCGCGCCACAGGGCCTTCGTCCCGCACAGGGTGTCGCTGATCTCCTCGCGCAGGATGTGCGAGAAGAGCAGGCTGAAGAGCTTGTTGCCGAAGATGTTGGCCATGCGCATGGCGTCCTCGCGCATCGGGTAGACCATACGGCTCCCGTTCACGAACTCGCCGCGGCGCCGCACCAGCGCGTCGTAGAACTTCGGCAGCTCTTCCGGGGGGACCGCCAGGTCGCCGTCGAGGATCATCACGATGTCGCCCTGGGCGGCCGCGAATCCGGTCCAGACGTTCTCTGCCTTGCTGATGCCGGGCCCGTCCACCAGGCGGATGTTCCGCTCTGGGTGCTCGCGCTGCATGCGACGCACCTCGTCCGCCGTGCCGTCGGTCGACCGGTCGTCGCAGAAGATCAGCTCGGTTCCGGAGCCCATCTCCGGCGTGCGCAGCACGCAGGCTTCGACGTTCCCGGCCTCGTCCTTGCACGGCACGATGACCGAGACGCTGGCCGCCTCGGGCTCGCGCTCCGCCGCCGGCGCGGGTCGTGCCACCACGGCCTGCACCATGCACAGCCGCTCCAGCACCGGGAGGTTGGCCACCACCCGGTTGGCGAGCCACGAGAGCCCCGGGACGTAGAAGGGAAGCAGGACCGTCTTGTAGCGGCGCACGGACTCGAAGCCCGCCAGCGTGAGCAGCTGGGTCAGGTGGGAGAAGCTGAGCCAACTCTGCTCCGGCTGGGAGCGCTTGATGCCGAGCCGCTCGGCCAGGCGCGCGGCCGGCTGCCACAGGAAGTTGTAGAAGACGATCACGATCCGGGTTCGCGGTGTGCACGCGCTGTGTAGGTTCTCCAGGGTGGCTTGGACGTCGAACAGCTCGTTGACCGCGTTGACGATCAGGATGGTGTCGAAGGTCTCGTCCAGGGCGAGGCTCTCGACGTCCCCGGTGCGGAACTGGTACTGCGGATGTCGCGCCCGTGCGATCTCGGTCAGCTCGGGGACCACCTCGATGCCCAGGCCTCGGGCGGGCTGCACCCAGTCCAGGTACTGGCCCACGTCGGAGCGCAAGCACAGGACTCGCTCGCCCTCGGCCACGATGGAGCGGATCAGATCGCGCAGCTGGTCGTAGTAATAGCGGTGGCGCTCCAGTGAGGCCTCGCGGCCCGCGGCGCCGCGGGCCAGGATCGCCCGGTGGGCGCCCGTGACCTGCTCGGCGTACTCCACGAAGTGACCCGTGCCGGCGGGTCCGGCAGCCGAGGGTTCGAGGGAGAGCGCCCGCTCAGGGTTGGAGGCGTTCTTGCCAGGCATCGTGGATGTTCTCGAGGATCGCGCGCAGGTCGTGGCGGAGGGGCCAGTCGGGGTAGTGGGAGCGGAACTTCGAGATGTCGCTGACGTACCAGATGTGGTCGCCAACCCGGCTCTGGTCCAGGTACTCCGTGTTCATCTCGCGTCCGCTGATGCTCTCGCACAGCCGGATGGCCTCCAGCACCGAGCAGCTCGACCCCCGCCCTCCACCGACGTTGTAGACCTCGCCGACCCTCGGGTCCCGACAGAAGTGCCAGAACATGTTCGCCACGTCCTCGGCGTGGAGGTTGTCGCGGACCTGCTTGCCCTGATAGCCGAAGATCCGGTACGGGCGGCCCTCCAGGCAGCAGCGCATCAGGTAGGAGAGGAAGCCGTGGAGCTCCGCGCCGGAGTGGGCGCCCCCGGTCAGGCAGCCCGCGCGGAAGGCCGCGGTCTTCATGCCGAAGTAGCGGCCGTACTCCTGGACGAGCAGATCGGCGGCGGTCTTCGAGACGCCGAACAGGGAGTGCGTGCTCGCGTCGATCGTCATGGTCTCGTCGATCCCGCGCTCGAAGAAGGGATGGGACGTCTCCAGCTCCCAGCGGGTTTCAAGCTCGCGCAGGGGAAGCCTGTTCGGAGAGTCGCCGTACACCTTGTTGGTGGAGACGAATGCGAAAGGCGCGTCCGGGCAGTGGCTGCGCGCGGCCTCGAGCAGCACCAGCGTGCCCGTGGCGTTCACCGAGAAGTCGGTCGCGGGCTCGTGGGCGGCCCAGTCGTGGGAGGGCTGGGCGGCGGCGTGCACCACCGCCTCGATGGACGACCCGTAGCGCTGGAAGACCCGGCCGACGGCCCCCTCGTCCCGGATGTCGATCTCGTAGTGGGTGTAGCGCGACAGATCCCTCTCGAGGGCCTGGAGGTTCCACTTGGTGGAGGCCTCGCCCCCGAAGAAGTAGCTGCGCATGTCGTTGTCGATCCCCGCCACCTCCGCACCGTGCTCGTGGAAGAGCCGGCACGCCGCGGAGCCGACCAGACCCGTGGAGCC
>JAPUKG010000129.1 GCA_027295775.1 Pseudomonadota bacterium | reverse complement strand
TCTCGCGCATGGACCAGGCGGAGCTGCAGGACGCGAACCTGCACGAGGAGATCGACCGCACCATCGGGTTCATGGAGCCGCGTTTGAAGGGCGGGGTGGTGGTGGTGCGCGAGTACGGAACACTGCCCACCGTTCGCTGCTACGCGGGTCAGCTCAACCAGGTCTTCCTGAACCTGCTGATGAACGCCTGCGACGCCCTGGGCAGCGAGGGGAAGATCACCATCCGCACGCGCCAGGGGGGGATCGGAGTGCGCCTCGAGTTCCACGACGACGGCCCCGGGATCCCGCTGGACGTGCAGAGCCGGCTGTTCGACCCGTTCTTCACCACCAAGCCCGTCGGGCAGGGGACGGGCCTCGGGCTCTCGCTCTCCCACGGCATCGTCGAGCGCCACGGCGGGCGGATCTGGGTAGATTCGGGGCCGGAGCGGGGCACCAGCTTCTTCATCGAGCTTCCCCTCGACGCCAACCCGGCGGACGAATAGAATTCACTCCACTGAAAACGAGAAAGAGAGCCCCCCATGAAGCTCGGAATCGTCGCCGGCTACTCCCCCGCGAAGATGTCGGTCCCGATGGACCTGATCCTCGAGGGCGAGCGCCTGGGATTCGACTCGGTGTGGACCGCCGAGGCCTACGGATCGGACGCCGTCTCCCCCGCGGCCTGGATCCTGGCTGGAACCACCAAGATCGTGGTGGGCACCGCGATCATGCAGATTCCGGCCCGCACGCCGGCCTGTGCGGCCATGACCGCCATGACGCTCCACGGCATGTCGGGCGGCCGCTTCATCCTGGGTCTCGGGCCGTCGGGTCCCCAGGTGGTGGAGGGCTGGCACGGCGTCGCCTACGGAAAGCCGCTGGCCCGCACCCGCGAGTACATCCAGATCATCCGCCAGATCCTGGCGCGCGAGGGCCCGACGGTTCACGAGGGCGAGCACTACCAGCTTCCCTACACGGGCCCCGGGGCGTCGGGTCTGGGCAAGCCGCTCAAGAGCATCCTGCACGGCGACCCGTCCATGAAGATCTACACCGCCTCGATCGCGCCCGCCGGCGTGCGCTGCAGCGCCGAGGTGGCCGACGGGGTCTTCCCGGTGTGGATGAACCCCGAGCGCTTCGATCTCTTCGAGCAGCCGCTGAAGGACGGCTTCGCGAAGGCGGGCGGCGGCAAGGGGCTCGACGACTTCGAGATCGCGCCCTTCGTGACGGTCATTCCCGGCGACGATCTGGACAAGTGCCGCATGCCGGTGAAGGGAATGCTCTCCCTCTACATCGGAGGGATGGGCGCGCGCGACAAGAACTTCTACAACGACTACGCGAAGCGCCTGGGCTACGAGGAGGCGGCGGCCAAGATCCAGGATCTCTACCTGGACGGGAAGAAGGCCGAGGCCATGGCGGCGGTTCCGGATCAGCTCGTCGACGACGTGGCCCTGGTCGGCCCGCCGGACCGGATCCGGGATCGACTGGAGGTCTGGAAGGAGGCCGGAAGCATGCGACACGTGGGCTCGCTGCTGGCCGCCACCGGATCGCCCGAAGCCCTGCGCATCCTGGCCGAGGCCGTCCTCTAGCGATCCGGTTCAGAAGCCCTTTGGCGAACCCCGACCGCGAGCGACTCGTTGCCCTCGACAAGGAGAGGGTGTGGCACCCGTATACCGAGATGAGTCGGTACCGGGAGACGGTGGATCCGCTGGTCGTGGTGCGCGCCGAGGGCTCGCGCCTCTACGACGCGGACGGCAGCGTCTACCTCGATGCCAACGCGTCGTGGTGGACATCGGTGCTGGGGCACAACCACCCGCGCCTGGTCGAGGCCCTGCGTCGCCAGGCGGGCGAGCTCTGCCACACGGCCCTGGCCGGTATCACCCATCCGGCTGCCGCCGAGCTGGCCGAGCGGCTGTGCGCGGTGACACCCGCCGGCCTCGAGCACGTCTTCTACAGCGACAACGGCTCGACATCGGTCGAGGTCGCGATGAAGCTCTGCCTCCAGTACTGGTCGCAGAACGGGAGGCCCGAGCGGCGGGGCTTCGTCTCGCTGGAAGAGGCGTTCCACGGCGAGACCCTCGGCGTCACGGCGCTGGGCGGAGTGGAGGTGTTCCGGCGCCCCTTCGCCCGCTCGCTCCTCGAGTGCATCCACGTTCCGGCACCGACCCGCCCGGACTCCATGGAGCGCGCGCTCGACGCGCTCGCCAAGGCGGTGCTCGGCAACCGGGACACCCTGGCGGGGGTGGTGCTGGAGCCGGTCGTGCAGGGGGCTGCGGGGATGCAGATCTACGACCCCGCGTTCCTCGTGGCGGCGCGCGAGCTGTGCGACGAGGCGGATGTCTTCCTGGTGCTGGACGAGGTCTTCTCGGGCTACGGGCGGACGGGGCCCATGTGGGCCGGCGGGCACGCGTCCGTCGTTCCGGACCTGATGTGCACCGCCAAGGGCTTCAGCGGCGGCATGTTCCCCATGGCGGCCACCCTGGCCACGGAGCGCATCTTCGAGGGCTTCCTCGGCGATCCGGAACGCGCCTTCTACTACGGGCACACCTTCTGCGGCAACCCGCTCGGCGCGGCCGTGGCGCTCGAGGTGCTGCGCGTCTTCGACGAGGAGAAGGTGCTCGAGGCCGCCGCGCCCAAGTCCCGGCGGATCGCCGCGGCGTTCGACGGGCTGGCGTCCCTGCCCGGCGTTACCTGCGTGCGCTCGATCGGCATGATCGGGGCGCTCGACCTCGAGGGAGACTCGGGGTACCTGGCCGGCGCGGGCTGGCGGGTCTACGAGGAGGCGCGCGCTCGCGGCGCCTACCTGCGACCGCTCGGCAACGTCGTCTACGTGACCCCGTCGCTCAATATCCCGGACCCGGATCTCGACCGCCTGCTCGAGATCGTCCAGGAGAGCGTCACCGCGGTGGCCGGATAGGCGCAGTCCCCACCCCGCCCCGGCACGAAGCAGACGCACCACACCGACTGGTGCGGGGGGCGGCGGGGCCGCTGCGCGGAAGTAAAGCGCAGGCCGCGCAAGATCTGTGGGATTCTCCGAAGCGCTTGCTGCGCTCGATCATCGCGTATCGCAGAGCCAGTGCGCCCGAGGAGGGCGAGGCGGCGGGCTCGACCGCGCGG
>JAPUKG010000128.1 GCA_027295775.1 Pseudomonadota bacterium | reverse complement strand
AGGTGTCCCGATCCGCGTCCCGGGGGTTGTCGAAGCGCGCCACCGAGTAGCCGAAGCTGGCCGACGAGCTGAGCCGCCTACCGATCTGGTGCGAGAGGGAGACCAAGAGCCGGTTGCGCAGGGTCTTGCGCTGGTCCTGCTGGTCGTCGGGGGTCACGTCCGGGTTCGCCTCGTTGAAGGACCGCGCCGAGTCGAAGGACTGCAGGTGGAAGCTGTCGAAGACGGCCAGCCGGGTCCTGGGTGAGAACGAGTAGTCCCCGCGGAGGGAGATCGCGTGGGTCCACTCGTTCCTCTGGTCGAACTCCACAAAGGAGGTATATCGGGGCTCGTACTTGAAGTTCCAGTTCAGCCTCCGCCGCGTGTTCGAGATGCTGAGGCTGGGCGCGACGCCGAACTTGAAATCCTCTTGAATGTTCTCCTGGTTTCGGAAGACGTTCGAGATGTACTGCACCCCTCCGCCGAGACTCACCCGAGCCTCGTACGCGTCCGATTGAAGCGGCACACTCATGGCTACCAAGGCCAACACCCAGTTCGCATGACGCATCGGCTCCAGCTCAATCCGAGACCACGATGGTGTCTCCGGGCTTCAACAAGAAGTTCGAGTCTGGCGCCTTGCCGGAGACGTAGGCGTCGTAGTTGAACCGGTATTCCACGAGGCCCTCGTCGGTCTTGCGCAGGACCAGGATCTTCTTCTTGTTGGCGTAGGTCGTGAAGCCGCCATTCTGGGCGATTGCCTCCAGGATCGTCATGTCCCGGCGCAGCTGGATCGATCCCTTGCGCACGATTCCCAAGCCCATCATCGACACCGACTTGCTGTTCATGCCCAGCACGATCACGGTGACGTCCGGCGCGCTGACGAACTCGCCCAGGAGCTGGGTGACGACCTCCTTCAACTCCTCCGGCGTCAGGCCCTGGGCCTGGACGTCGTCGAGCAGCGGCAGCGAGATCTTGCCATCGATGCGCACAGGGACTGTCAGGCTGAGCTCGGGATTCTTCCAGACGCTCACGGCGATCTGGTCCATGGCGCCGATCACGTAGGTTTCCTTCGAAGGCATCTGCGAGTCGGGCGGAACGATCGGTGCCGACGAGCACGCGGCCACCCAGAGCCACGCCAGCGGCGCCACCCAGAGCCAAAGATGACTGCGACCGAACGATTTCATGAACTCTCCACGGAAATCCAGGGATGGGATTCAGCGCCTCTCGCTGAGCCCGTTCTCCTTCATTTTGTAGAGCAGGGCCTTGTAGCTGATCTGGAGGCGCTCGGCGGCCTCCTTCCGGTTCCAGCGGGTCTCCCCCAGAACCTTCTCGATCACCCGCTTCTCTGCGATCTGCGCGGCGCGCTTCGAGATGGCCTTCAGATCGATCCCCTCGCCGTTGGCCAGGTCGACTCCCAGCGCGCCCATGTCCAGAAGCTCCTCTTCCGCGGACGCCGGCTCCTCTTTCTGGGCGGCGAGCTCCGGCAACACCGCATGCTCGTTGCCCAGAACGACCATGCGCTTGACCATGTTCTCGAGCTCTCGGACGTTGCCCGGCCAGTGGTACTGCATGAAGGTGTCCATGGTTTCCGCGGATAACTGGGTCAGCTTCTTTCGATACTGGTGGTTGTACTTCTCGAGGAAGTGCTCCACGAGAAGCGGAACCGCATCGATTCGTTCGCGCAAGGCCGGAACGTGTATCGTCACGACGTTGAGGCGGTAATAGAGGTCTTCACGAAAAGTTCCTTGCTGGACCGCCTCTTCCAGGTTCCGATTCGTAGCCGCGAGGATTCGGGTATCCACCCGAACATCGCCCTCGCTGCCCAGCCGCGAGAACTCCCCGTCCTGGAGCACTTGCAGCAATTTCGCCTGCAACCCGGGATGCATCTCGCTGATTTCGTCCAGGAAAATGGTTCCGCCGTCGGCGTACTCGAACTTTCCGAGCTTGCGCTTCTGCGCACCGGTGAAGGCGCCCTTCTCGTAGCCGAAGAGCTCGCTCTCCAGCAGCTCGGAGGGCAGGGCCGCACAGTTGACCTTCACGAAGGGGCGGTTGTGGCGGCCGGAAAGCTGGTAGAGCCCTCGGGCCACCAGCTCCTTGCCGGTGCCGCTGGGACCCCGGATCAGGACCGTGATGTCGGTGTCGGCGACCTGCTCGATGATCTCCCGGACCTCCACCATCTTCGGGTTGTCCCCGAACAGCATCAGCACCTCGGATTCGGAGCGGACCCGGCCCCGCAGGTGAGCGACTTCCTCCTGCAGGGCACGGTTCTCGAGGGCCTTCTGGAAGGCCAGCTCGAGCTCCTCGACCTCGAACGGCTTGCGCAGGAAGTCCGACGCCCCGAGCCGCATGGCCTCGACGATCACCGGGGCCTGTCCGTGGCCGGAGAGCATCACCACCGGCACCTCCGGCAGGCGCTGCTTGATCTGGCGCAGGGTATCGAGCCCGCCCATGCCGGGGAGGATCACGTCGAGGGTCACCAGATCGGGGCGGGACTCCTCGAGCATCTCCAAGGCCGCCTCTCCATCTGGGGCGCTCAAGACGCGGTAGCCCAGCCGGGACACCTGGGCCTCCAGAAGCTCCCGGATGCCGGGATCGTCATCGATCACCAGGACTCGAAATCGTTCCGCCATGGAGGATCGCCCTCGTGGGCGCCGGCCCAGGGGCCGGTCGCTTCTGTTCGCTTGCAGGAGATTTCCAGCCCTTATGCCTGCCGAGGCTTCCGCCGATTCCCCTCCAAGCGATCAACGGCGCCGCCGGAGGCGGCGGATGGGCGGGACGAGGCAGCGAGTGTGAAATGTTCTTCCGCTCGAGTGTGAAATACTTTTCCGCTCGTGGGAAGGAGAATCTCCTCTAGGAACGTATGTTCCTCTTTCGGCTTCGGGGGTGGCACACTGTTTCACTTTATTGCCCATCCACGGGACCATTTCCCTTTGCGCACAGTCAGGGGATACTCACAGGCTCGCGGGCTTCCGGCGGGGCGGGGGGCTTTCCCCCTTCTTGTCTCCCGGCGGGGCAAGTGGACACAGAGGAACGGGTGAGGGTGCCGCCGATCACGTCACGGGAAGCAGCGAGCTGGCGGGTCCTGGCGGTCGCTGGGGCGCGCCCGAACTTCATGAAGATCGCGCCTCTCCTGCGCGAGCTGCGAGCCCGGGACCGCTTCGAGCCCGCCCTCGTCCACAGCGGCCAGCACTACGACCCGGCCATGTCCGAGAGCTTCTTCCGCGACCTCGGGATCCCGCCGCCGGACGTGAACCTCGAGGTGGGCTCGGGTTCCCATGGGGAGCAGACTGCCCTGGTGCTGAGCCGGATGGAGAAGCTGCTGGTCGAGCGAAGGCCGGACGCGGTGCTGGTGGTCGGGGATGTCAACTCGACCCTGGCCGCCGCCCTGGCGGCGGTGAAGCTGCGCATTCCCGTGGCCCACGTGGAGGCGGGCCTGCGCTCCTTCGACCGCGACATGCCCGAGGAGATCAACCGGCTGCTGACCGACACCATCTCCGACTGGCTGTTCACCACCGAGTCGGCCGGGGACGAGAACCTGCGCCGGGAGGGGGTGGCCGAGAAACGCATCTTCCGGGTGGGCAACATCATGATCGATACGCTGTTCGCCAACCTGGACCGGGCACGGGCGCTCGACACCCTGGACCGCCTCGACGTCCAGCCGGGCGAGTACGCGTTGCTGACCCTGCACCGGCCCAGCAACGTGGACGACCCGGCCCAGCTCCGTCGGCTGTTCGGCGTGCTCGAGGAGATCCACGCGACGATCCCCGTCGTATTCCCGGTGCACCCGCGGACCGCGGCCGCCATCCGCACTCACCGGGGAGGCGTGCAGCCGCTCCTGCGCACCACCGAGCCCCTCGGCTACCTGGAGTTCCTCCGGCTGATGGCGGACGCCCGTCTGGTCCTGACCGACTCCGGGGGCATTCAGGAGGAGACCACGGCCCTCGGCGTCCCCTGCCTGACCCTGCGGGAAAACACCGAGCGCCCGATCACAGTCCACGAGGGAACCAACACCATTGTGGGTTCCGATCCGGTTACGATTCGGGCGGAGGTGGCGAAGATCCTCGACGGCAAGGGCAAGGCTGGGCGCAGGCCGGAGCTCTGGGACGGCCACACCGCCCCCCGGATCGTGGACGTGCTCGAGCGCGAGCTGGAAGGGCGGGCGTGAACTCGCCCCGAGAGACGCCGACCTGGGTGCTGTGGGGCGTACTGGCGCTCTTCATCGCCGTCTACTCGCCCATCCTCTACTACATGGCGCTGCACTGGAAGATCGTCCCGGACTACTCCCACGGCTTCCTGATCGTACCCCTGGCCATCTACTTCGCCTGGCAGCGGAAGCCGCTGCTCGAGGCCGCGAAGATCGGCGGCACCTGGTGGGGCCTGGTTCCCCTGGCGCTCGGGCTCGCGGCCCTGGCCGTCGGCCGGCTCGGTGTCGAGCTGATGGCCATGCGCACGGGCTTCGTGGTGAGCCTGATCGGGATGGTGTTGCTGCTCTTCGGCCTCCCGGTCTTTCGCATCCTGATCTTTCCCCTGCTCTTCCTGTTCCTGATGGTGCCCCTGCCCCAGGCGCTGGTGAACGTGGTCGCCTTTCCGCTCCAGCTGATCGCGGCGGACGCCGCGGTGCAGAGCCTGCACGTGCTGCGCGTTCCGGCGCTCCTCGAGGGCAATATCATCCACCTGGCGAACGCGGAGCTCTTCGTGGACCAGGCGTGCAGCGGCTTGCGCTCGCTCATGGCGCTGATCACCCTGGGCGTGGTCTTTGCGTACTTCTTTCGCCAGAACACCGTCGAGCGGGTGATCATCGTCCTGTCGGCGATCCCGGTCGCCATCCTGGTGAACGCGTTCCGCGTGGCGCTCACCGGAATCCTCACCTACCGCTACGGCGAGCAGGCCGCCGGCGGCGCCATCCACGAGTTCCAGGGCCTGATCACGTTCGGGACGGCCTTCCTGCTCTTGATGGTAGAGGCGCGCGTGATGGACTGGATCCGGCTCTGGCGCAAGACGAGCACGCGGAGCGCGGAGCGCCTGGCATGAGCAAGGTGGCGGTGGCCCTGACCTTCGTGGCGCTGAACTACTACGTCTACCAGTTCTGGGCGACCGAGGAGGTGATTCCGGACCGCGCTCTGTTCGCGGAGTTCCCGCTGCAGCTGGGCGACTGGACCTGCACGGAGCGCCAGACCATGAAGCGCAACCAGCTGAAGATCCTGGGCGCCACCGACTACCTGCTGTGCAACTTCGGCCGCGAAAGCGACTCCAGCCTCATCAACGTCTACGTGGGCTACCACTCGTCCCAGGTGCGCAAGGAGGGGGGAGGCGGCAACGAGACCGTCATCCACCCGCCCGAGCACTGTCTGCCGGGATCGGGCTGGAACATCATCGACTCGAACGTGGTGCAGGTGGATCATCCCGGCCTGCCCGAGGGTATGGGCGTGCTCGGTAGCCGCCGCGAGGCCAAGCGGTTCGTGATCGCCAAGGGCAAGGCGCGCCAGCTCGTCTACTTCTGGTACCAGTCCCAGGGGCGCGTGTTCGCCCGGAACAACCAGGTGATCTTGAGCCGCATGTGGGACCGCGCCCGCCGGGGCCGCACCGACGGCTCGCTGGTCCGGTTCACCGTTCCCATCCAACGCGGCGACGTGGAGGCCGCGGAGGAGCGCTATCGATCCCTCGCGGAGCAGCTGGTACCGCTCCTCCCGCGCTACATCCCGGAGTGATTGGCGTGAACCCCCTGTACAACGCGATGCCCGTCTTCGCGCAGAACTGGGCCTGGACGCTGGCCGGACTGCGGCGCTCGCGATCCCTCTACCCGCGCGTGTTCCAGCGCACCCTCGAGGAGTACGAGCGCACCGTCAACGAGCCGATCGAGGTGCACCACGCCCGGCAGTGGAAGATGCTCAAGCACCTGATCGAGCGGGCCCGGACCCACGTCCCCTACTACCGATTCCTGCCGCCAGTGGAGGAGCGCTCGGATCCGTACGAGTCGATCCAGCGCACCCTGGCCAACATCCCGCCCCTCGAGAAGAGTGTCTATCGCGCCCGGCCCCGGGACTTCCGCGCCGACGACATCCCCGGGGTGCGGCTCACCGAATACTCCACCAGCGGCACCACGGGCACGCCGCTCCCGGTCTGGATCACCTCCGAGCGCATGGCCGAGTACGCCGCCGCCTGCTGGCGCATGTACCGCCAGGCGGGTGTCGACCTGCGCGATCCGTGGATCCAGTTTCCGGGCCGGCCCATCGTGCCCTACGGACAGAAGCGGCCGCCCTTCTACCGCGTGGACGCTCACGAGCGGCGCACCCTGTTCTCGATCTTCCACATGTCCCCAGCCAATCTGCCCAGCTATGTCGACGCCCTCCACACCGTTCCCGCGAGCTACGTCCAGGGCTACCCCTCGGCCCTGCACCTGGTTGGCCGGGCCCTGCTGGAGTGCGGCCGCCCGCTGCCCGTGGGCCGGCTGAAGGCGGTGTTCACGTCGTCGGAGTCGCTGCTGGCCTACCACCGGGAGACCATCGAGAAGGCCTTCGGCGCCCCGGTCCGGGATCACTATGCCGCCACCGAGAAGGTGGTGTCGATGACCTCGTGCCCGCTGAACCGACTCCACCTGGACATGGAGTTCGGGATCGTCGAGGTCGAGCCCGCGGAGGAGACCGACGAGTACGTGCGCGGCCAGCTGGTGGTGACGGGCCTCGGCAACCCCGCCACCCCCTTCATCCGCTACCGGATCGGCGACGTGGGCGCCCGGGCCAAGAAGCCCTGCGAGTGCGGGCGACCCGGAGACGTCTTCCTCGACCTCGACGGGCGCATCGAGGACTACGTGCTGACCCGGGACGGCCGCCTGGTGGGCCGTCTCGACCACGTGTTCAAGGAGATCTACGAGATCGAGGAGGCCCAGATCATCCAGCACGAGGACGGCCGGCTCGAGATCGCCGTGGTCGCCGCGCCGGAGTTTGGCGACACCGGCCACCGGCGTCTGCTGAAGGCGGTGCACAGCCGGCTCGGCGCCGATATGTCGGTGGATATCCGGCGCGTGCCCTCGATCCCGCGTGAGCCCAATGGGAAGTTCCGCGCCGTGATCTCGAAGATCGAGAAGGCTCAGGCGTGATTCCCGTCGGGCTGGCCCGAACCCGGCCCAGCTACGCCGGGCTGCACCCACCCTACCACCCGGGGCGCGCCTACCCGGAGCTCGCCTCCCTGTTCGGCACCGACTCCGGCGACGGCCAAAGTGGCGGGCCCCCCAATACGGTTTACGCCGCGGTGCGGGCGGCGCTGCGCGGTCTCGGACTCGACGCGGCAAACTTCGGCACGGAGCGCTGGAACCCGCTGGGCGAGCTGATCCCGTCCTCGGGTGGCAGGGTGGTCCTCAAGCCGAACTTCATCCGACACTGGAACCCCGAGCCGGGCCAGAGTGTCGAGAGCGTCATCACCCACGGCTCGATCCTGCGCGCGGTCGCCGACTACGCCTTCCTGGCTGCAGGCGCGGGTCCCGAGGGCTCCGTGTGCATCGCCGAGGCACCCCAGATGGACTGCGAGTTCGCGCGCATTCGCGAGATCGCGGGACTCGACGCCCTGGTCCGCTTCTATGAGGAGGCAGCGGGGCGGCGCCTCGAGGTCGTCGACCTGCGCCGGGAGGAGGTGCGCTTCCGCGACGGCATCGTGTGCGAGCGCCACCCGCTGCCCGGCGATCCCCGGGGCTACCGCGCCGTGGACCTGGGCGAGAAGAGCTTCTTCCACGAGCAGGGCTTCGACCCCGACCGCTACCGGGGCGCCGATTACGATCCCGAGCCCACCAGCGAGCACCACCGGGACGGCCGCCACGAATACCTGCTGTCCGAGACCGTGCTCTCGGCCGACCTGGTCGTGAATCTGCCCAAGCTGAAGACCCACAAGAAGACCGGCGTCACCCTGGCCCTCAAGAACCTGGTCGGGATCAACGGCGACAAGAACTGGCTGCCCCACCACAGCCTCGGCTCGCCGGCCGAGGGTGGCGACGAGTACCCCGAGCCGAGGGCCCTCGACCGCTGGCGCAGCCGGGCCCTCGACTGGGCCCGGCCCTGGCTCCAGCGCGGGCAGGGACTGCCGCTGTTTCGGCTGGCGCGGCGAATCGAGAGCGTCACCCGCGGCGACGAGTTCGTGCGGGCCGGCAACTGGCACGGCAACCGCACGACCTGGCGCATGTGTCTGGATCTCAACCGCTGCTTCTACTACAGCGACGCCCGGGGCTTCTGGCCCGACGCCCCCGCCCCCACCCGGCACGCCCTCACGGTCCTCGATGGGATCGTGGCCGGAGAGGACGCCGGTCCCCTGGCGCCCCGGGACCGGCCGCTCGGAGTGGTGATCGCCGGGACCGACCCCCTGGGCGTCGACCTGGCGGCGGTGCGGCTCATGGGCTTCGACGAGGAGCGTATTCCCAAGTTGCGGGAGGCCATGGCCGATGAGAAGCTCCGGGTCACCGCCGTGCGACGGCCGGACGATGTCGTCGTGAACGAGGTGGACGTAGAGGACTTCCGGACGCGGGAGCGGCGCCTGGTCGAGCTCGACGCCGACTCCCCCTTCCTCGCCCATCCGGGCTGGCGCGGCCACGTCGAAAGGACGAGAACGAGACCATGAAGAAACGCTCCGGGACCTCGAGCCCATGAAGCAGATCCTCCAGCACCCCCGCTCCGGCCGTCTCGAGCTCGTGGAGGTCCCCGCCCCCGATCCCGGCCCCCGCCAGGTCCTGGTGCGCAACTGCTTCTCGGTGATGTCCCCCGGGACCGACAAGCTGACCATGGACTTCGCCCGCAAGTCGCTGCTGGCCAAGGCGCGCTCGCGGCCGGATCTGGTGCAGCAGGTGGTGCGCAAGCTCCAGCAGGAGGGACCGATCGCGACCTACCGCACGGTGACGACGCGCCTCGATTCGCCCCAGCCCATGGGGTACTCGTGCGCCGGCGTGGTCGAAGCGGTGGGCGCCCAGGTGCAGACCTTCCGGGTGGGCGACCGCGTCGCCTGCGCGGGCGCCGGCTACGCGAGCCACGCCGAGCTGGTGGTCGTGCCCGAGAACCTGGTGGTGCCGGTGCCAGCCGGGGTCCCCCTCGAGCACGCGACGTTCGCGACCATTGGCGCCATCGCCTTGCAGGGCGTCCGCGTCGCGGAGCCCACCCTGGGCGAGGTGGCGGCGGTGATCGGCCTCGGGCTGATCGGACAGATCTCGGTGCAGCTGCTGCGCGCCAACGGCTGCAAGGTGCTGGGCATCGACCTGGACGAGAAGCGCGTGAAGCAGGCCCTCGACCAGGGCGCCACCTGGGCCGAGACCCCGGACTCCCTGTCCTCGAGCTGGAAGGACGAGGCCACCAACGGGCACGGCGTGGACCTGGCGCTGGTAACGGCGTCGGCCGACACGGCCGCGCCCCTGCACCAGGCCGCGGAGCTGTGCCGCAAGAAGGGACGCATCGCGTTCGTGGGCGCCACGCCCATGGAGCTCGACCGGCGCACCATGTACGAGAAGGAGCTCGACCTGCGCATGAGCACGGCGTACGGTCCCGGTCGCTACGACCGCGCCTACGAGGAGCTCGGCCTCGACTACCCGATCTCGTACGTGCGTTGGACCGAGAACCGGAACCTGCGTGCGTTCCTCGACCTGACCGCCGCCGGGCAGCTGCACCCGGACCGCCTGGACACGCGGATCTGTCCCATCGAGGAGTCGATCCCCGCCTACGAGGATCTGCTCGCGGGGCGCGGAACCTCGCTGGCCGTGATCTTCCGCTACGGCGAGCAGATCTCGCGCGAGCGCACACTTCCGCTCCGGCCGCGCGCGCCGAAGCGCCGCTCCCGGGATCTCGGCGTGGGCTTCCTCGGCGCCGGCCACTACGCGAAGGCGGTGCTGCTGCCCATCCTGGACCGCACTCGCTGGATCGATCGCCTCACCCTGGTGACCGCCACCGGCGCCTCGGCGCGGGGCAGCGCCGAGAAGTTCGGCTTCCGCGGCTGCGGCACGGATCCCGACGCGGTGCTGAAGGATCCGAACGTGGAGCTGGTCTTCATCGCGACGCGCCACAACAGCCACGCCGCCCTCACCAACCTGGCGCTGGACGCCGGCAAGGCGGTCTGGGTCGAGAAGCCCGTCGCCCTCGACTCACAGCAGCTCGGTGCGGTGGCCGCCACCGCGACCCGCACCGGCGGCCTGCTGGCGGTCGGCTTCAACCGCCGCTTCTCGCCCCACAGCGCCGTAGTGAAGGAGCTCTTCGCCCGGCGGCAGGGTCCGATCGCCATCCACTACAACGTGGCCGCGGGCCCCCCGCCCGCCAACACCTGGATCGTGGATCCCGTGGAAGGCGGGGGGCGCATCGTGGGCGAGGTCTGCCACTTCGTGGACCTGTGCAACTTCCTGGCGGGAGACCTGCCGTGCAGCGTCTACGCCCGGGGCCTGGGCAGCGATCCCGAGGTGGACGACTCGGTGGTCGCGGTGCTCGGCTACCCGGACGGATCCACCGCGACCATCGAGTACCTGGCGCGTACGTCGACGAAGCTCCCGAAGGAGCGTTTCGAGGTGTCGGGCGACGGACTGACCGCGCGCTGCGACAACTTCCGACAGACAATCATCTCCGGCCGCCGGCCCTACCGGACCTTCAACCAGGACAAGGGCCAGGCGAACGCCGTGCGGAAGGTGGTCGAGGCGGTGCGGAAGGGCGACCCGTCCCCCTTCGCGCTCGACGAGCTGCTCTCCGTCTCGAAGACGACCTTCGCGATTCCGATCTCCATCGCGCGCGGCGAGCCGGTCCCCCTCGAACGCGACTGAGTGTCCGTTGCCCGGTCCTTCTCGAATCCCGACGGAGTCCCGTTGAAGGTCGTTCTCCTCAACCGCGTGCTGAACCGCTGGCGCACGCCCGTCTACCGGCGGCTCGCCCGCTGGCCCGGCATCGAGTTCGTCGCGATCCACGGCGCGGACTTCCCCGGCACCAAGACCGTGAACGCGTCGGACCGCTCGGGCTTCGACCACGTGCAGGTTCCCACCTGGCGCCTGATCTCGCGCATCACCGACGAGCGCGAGATCACTCTTCCCCTCTTCCCCACCCTGCTCTTCCGGCTCTGGCGCGAGGCGCCGGACGTGGTCCTGGCCGAGGGCGGCGTCAACCTGCTGAACAACGCGCTGCTGCTCGTCTACGCCACCCTCACCCGCACGCCCGTGGTGTGGTGGACCCTGGGTGAGGTGCGCCACCCCGGTCCGCTCTCGCCCGTGCAGCGCCTGTTCCGCACCGTGGTCGCCGCCATGGACCGGTGCGGCGCAGCGGTGCTGGGCTACAGCAGCCAGGCCCTCCGGTACTTCGACCGGATCGGCATCCCCGCCGAGCGCCAGTTCCGGGCGCTCAACTGCGTGGACACGGACCAGGTCCTGGAGGAGACCGTGCGGGTTCGCGACCGGGTGGAGCCCCTGCGAGAGGAGCTCGGCCTCGCCGGCCGGCGCGTGGTCCTGTTCGTGGGCGCCTTGGCGCCGTACAAGCGGGTGGAGGACCTGATTGCTGTGTACGCCGACCTGCGCCGCGCCCACGGCGATCTCGCCCTGCTGATCGTCGGAGGCGGCAGTCACCGGGCGGCTCTCGAGCGCTGTGCCCGGGCCGAAGCCGCCGAAGACGTGGTCTTCTCCGGCGAGGTACTCGACGGCGTGGCGGCCTACTTCGAGCTCGGCAGCGTCTTCGTGCTGCCGGGCCTCGGCGGTCTCGCCATCTCGGAGGCCATGTGCCACGGCCTCCCGGTGATCGCACCCGAGGCCGACGGCACCGAGCGGGACCTGATCGAAAACGGGAAGAGCGGCTTCCTGGTGTCCCGGGGCGACCGGGCCCAGCTGCGCGACCGGCTGGAGCAGCTGCTGGCCGACCCGGACCGGTCCCAGCGCATGGGCGAGCGCTCACGCTGGCTGATCGAGCACCGATACAACATCGGGACCTTGATGGAGAGTCTGGTGGAAGCCCTGGTCTACGCCCACGGCGGCGACCGACGGCCCAGCGATGCCGTAGAATCGGGGCCGGCCGCGCGATGAGAATCCTCTTTCTGTGCCAGTACTTTCCCCCCGAGATCGGCGCTCCCTCTGCGCGCACCTTCGAGCACGCGCGCGAGTGGGTCCGACAGGGTCACGACGTGCTCGTGGTGACGGGCTTCCCGAACCACCCCACCGGCGTGGTGCCGCCCGAGTACCGGGGACGGCTCTTCCAGCGAGAGGAGGTGGAGGGGATCCGGGTCTGGCGCACCTGGCTCTGGGCGACCCCCAACGAGAACTTCGCCAAGCGAACCCTCTCCTACGTGTCGTTCATGATCTCGGCCATTCTGGCCGCGGCGCTGCGGCGAACGCGCTGCGACCTGGTGATAGCCACGAGCCCGCAGTTCTTCGTGGCGCTGGCCGGCTACGCGGTATCGCGCCTCAAGCGCCGGCCCTTCGTGCTCGAAATTCGCGACCTGTGGCCCGAGGGCATCGTGTCGGTCGGCCTGCTGGACCGGGACTCCCCGGTCACGCGGTTCCTCGAGCGCATCGAGCTCTTCCTCTACCGCGCGGCGGACGTGGTCGTCACCGTGACCGACGGTGCCCGCGACGACATCGCCGCGCGCGGCATCGATCCCGCCAAGATCGTCACGGTCCGCAATGGCGCAGACCTGTCGCTGTTCAATCCGGGGCCCCGCGACGACGCCGTGCGCGACCAGTTCGGGGTAGGCGACCGCTTCTGCGTCAGCTACGTCGGCACCCACGGCATGACCCAGGGCCTGTCGACGGCGCTGGAGGCGGCGGCGCAGCTTCAGGAGAAGGGGCGGGACGACGTCTGCTTCCTGTTCGTCGGCGAGGGCGCCGAGAAGAACAAGCTCGTGGCCGAGGCGGCCGAGCGGAAGCTCGCAAACGTCATCTTCGTTGACGCGCAGCCCCGGGAGAGGATGCCGGGGATCCTGCGCGCGGGAGACGCGTGCCTGGTCCCGCTGCGCAAGCACAAGCTCTTCGAGGGCACCATCCCCTCCAAGCTCTTCGAGGCCATGGCCAGCGGGCGCCCCGTCCTGCTGGGCATCGAGGGGGAGGCGGAGAAGATCCTCACCGACGCCCAGGCCGGGGTCGCCTTCGAGCCCGAGAACGCGGGAGCCCTGGCCAATGCGGTGGAGCGCCTCGCCGACGACCCCGAGCTGGCCCGCCGGCTCGGCGCGAGTGGAGCCGCCTTCGTCCGCACCCACTTCGACCGCTCCCAGCTCGCGCTCCAGGTGCTCGACGCCGCAGCGCGCACCATCAAAGGGACCCCATGACGAACGCTGATTCGGGCGCGGCCCAGCCCGCCCTGGATACCCGGCGCCACTTCCACGAAATCGCCAGCGAATTCGACGACCTCTACGAGTCCGAGAGCCGGACCTCCCTGCGTCGCTGGAGCGACTCGATGCTCCGGGCCAGCGTGTACCGGCGCTTCGAGCTGGTCTTCGAGCAGCTGGGCGACCTCGACGGGAAGAGCATCCTCGACATGGGCTGCGGCGGCGGCCGCTACGCCGTGACCATGGGCAAGCTCGGCGCGCGCCGGGTGGTGGGCGTCGACTTTGCCCGCAACATGATCGAGCTGGCAGTGGCCCTGCGCAGCAAGGAGGGAATCGGCGAGGACCGAGTCTCCTTCGTGTGCGGCGACGCGGCCGAGACCGACTTCGACGAGCCCTTCGACTACGGCATCGCCATGGGCGTCCTCGACTATGTGGAGGACGCCGAGGGCTTCCTGCGGGTGGTGCTTCCCAAGATCACGACTCGCATGGTCGCGAGCTTCCCGGTCAAGTGGAGCATCTGGACTCCACAGCGCAAGATCCGCTACCGCCTGTTCAAGAACTGCCCTCTGTACTTCTACTCGAGGGCGCGGCTCGAGTCGATCCTGGGCGGACTGGGTCTGCGCAGCTGGAAGATCCACCCGGCACACCGCGATTTCGTGGCGGTCATGGAGCCGTGAGCCGGAACGTCCTCAATGCCATGAGCATCGACGTCGAGGACTGGTTCCACATCCTCGAGGTCGAGCAGGTACCCGCCCAGGCGGACTGGGCCGGCTTGCCGTCGGTGGTCGAACGCAATACCGAGCGGCTGCTGGGACTCCTCGAGGAGACCGGGTCGGGCTGCACGGGCTTCCTGCTCGGCTGGATCGCGGAGCACCATCCGCAGCTGGCAAGGCGGGTGGCCGAGGCCGGCTGCGAGATCGC
>JAPUKG010000127.1 GCA_027295775.1 Pseudomonadota bacterium | reverse complement strand
AGCGCCCGTGCGAAGAGGCGCTCCGCGCGGCGGAAGGCCTCGAGCCGAAGATCCCGGTCCGCACTGTCCATAGCCGCGGCGTAGGTCGCAATCGCCTCGCCCAGGATCTCGTCGTTGGCATCTGCGAAGGCCGGCGCTGTGAACCCAAGGAGCAGGAAGCCGAGGGCGACGGCTCGGTGCGTCGTCATCGGGCGCGCCCGCGGATGGCGTCTGCGAGATGCGCAGCCCGCTCTCGCAGCTCCGCTTCCGACACTGCCGATGATTCGCGGGTCGCGGCGTCTGGCGCGTAGATCAGCGCATCGCACTCGCCGAGGAACGCGTCGATCTCGGCGCTGCGGGGGCCGGTACCGTGTGGAGAGCTAGGAAACGGAGATCCGAGAGACCCCCAGACGCCACCAACCGGCAATTGATCCGCAGGCGGCGCAGCTCATCCACCTGTGAAAAACTGTGACGCGCTGCAGGCCTTCACGCCGAGGCAGACGAGATCGGCAAGCCCTCGGAATCGCGGAGGAAATCAGGCACCGGCAGGCCGCTCGCAACCGCTCATGCTCACTCGTAAGGAGCACGCCAAGGTCCTGCCTCACAGCCCCGCTCGTTCAGGCACTCGACGCGCGCTCCACCGCCGAGTCGATCGCGGTGCAGAGCGCGCTCGCGATCTTGTCGATCTCCTCGTCGCCGATGACGAACGGCGGTCCCAGCACGATCACGTCCTGGGCCGGGCCCGAGCCGCCGGGGTAGAAGAAGACGCCCTCGGCGAAGCCGGCGCCCACCACCTTGTTGGTCAGATTCGCCTCCGGCGGGAAGGGCTCGAGGGTGTCGCGGTCCTTCACCAGCTCGATCCCGAGCAGCAGTCCCCGGCCGCGGATCTCCGCCACGTGGGGGTGGTCCTCGAGGGGCGCCAGCCGCTTGCGCAGGGCCTCGCCCTGCTCGGCCGCGCGGCGCACCAGGTCCTCCCGCTCCATGATCTCGAGCACCTTGTTGGACGCGGCGCAGGCGGCCGGGTGGGCGCCGAACGTGTAGAACATCAGGTCCTCGCCGGCTGCGGCCAGCGGAGCCACGATCTCGTCACTCGTGAACACGCCGCCGAGCGGCGCATAGCCGCCGGCCAATCCCTTGCCGCCCACCAGGATGTCGGGCACCACACCCCAGTGGTCGACGCCGAATTTCTTGCCGGTGCGCCCAAAGCCCGACATCACCTCGTCGGCGATCAGCAGGACACCGTGGGCGCGGCAGATCTCGGCCAGGCGCGGCCAGTACTCGGGCGGCGGGTCGAGAGCGCCCGCCGTGGAGCCACCGACGGGCTCGGCGATGAAGGCCGCCACGGTCTCGGGGCCCTCTTCTTCGAAGATGCGCTCGACATCGTCTGCGCAGGCCACCGCGCAGCTCGGGTAGCGCTTGCCGAGCGGACAGCGCAGGCAGTAGCAGGCCGGGGCCTTGGGCCAATCGGTCAGCATCGGCCCGAATGCGGCGCGGCGCTTTGGATGTCCGCCGGCGGAGAGGGTGGTCACCGTGGTTCCGTGGTACGAGAGGTCCCTTCCGATGATCTTGGTCCGCTCGGGCCGGCCGGCGGCCACGTGGTGCTGGCGCGCCAGGCGGATCGCGGCGTCGACGGACTCGGAGCCGCCGCTGGTGAGGTAGACGCGGTCGAGCCCGTCGGGCAGCCACTCGCGGCGCAGCCGCTCCAGCAGCTCGAGGCGACTCTCGGTCGCGAAGACCGGCACTACATAGGTGGCCCGCTCGAGCTCGGCCGCCACCGCCTCGGCCACCTCGCGTCGCCCGTGACCGATGTTGACCACCACCGCCCCACCGGCCGCGTCCAGGATGCGCGTCCCGTCGGGCGTGAACAGGTAACAGCCTTCCGCGCGTTCGATGGTCAGGGGGACCGCTCCGGGGCGCGGAACGAAGGCGTAGCTCTGCGCGCGTTCGGGATCCACGGGGCGATGGTCCCCTCCACTACGCGCCTCTGTCAAGCGCGCTCTGCAGCACCTAGAATCGCGCGGCTCGTCACCCGATCCTCGAGGACACTTTGACCCGATTCGCCCTTGCGTTCACGACCGCCACCCTGTTGCTCGCCTGCTCCGACTCCGCACCAGTCGACCTCTCCGGCCCGCTCGCCCAGTGGCCCGACTACGGCGGGGACAAGGGCGGCCTCAACTGGTCGCCGCTCACTCAGATCGACACCGCGAACGTGGGCGACCTGGAGGTCGCCTGGGTCCACCACTCCGGCGACTTCTCCGACGGCAGCGGCGAGATCACCCGCACGTCGCTCCAGGTCCGCCCGATCGTCGTCGACGACACGCTCTACTACTGCACCCCGTTCAACCGGGTCTTCGCCCTCGACCCGGAGACCGGGGAGGAGCGTTGGGTCTTCGATCCCGAGCTCGTGGCACTGCGGCTCTCGGGGCCGTACAACCTGACCTGCCGCGGTGTCGCCTACTGGGCCGGCAGCGGGCCGTCCGATCTGGGCACGTGCCGCACGCGGATCTTCACCGCCACCATGGATTCGGAGCTGATCGCGCTCGACGCGGCCACCGGCGTACCGTGCGCCGACTTTGGTGAAAATGGACGGGTGGCGCTCCGGGAGGGCATTGGAGAGGCGCCGGTCTGGGAGTACTACAGCACGTCGCCGCCCCTGGTGATCCGCGACCTCGTGGTGATCGGCGCCCTGGTGGCCGACAACCTGCGGGTGGACGCGCCGAGCGGCGTGGTGCGCGGCTTCGACGCCCGCACGGGTGCCCTGCGCTGGGCCTGGGACCCGGTGCCGCCCGGCTGGGATCCCGAGGCGTCGCTCGCCGAGAGCGGCCGGCGCTACCAGGGCGGCACGCCCAACGTGTGGTCGATCCTCTCGGGCGATCCCGAGCGCGGACTCGTGTTCGTCCCGATGGGCAACGCCTCGCCCGACATGTTCGCCGCGCTGCGCCTTAACCTCGACTTCTACGCCAGCTCGACGGGTGCCCTGCGCGCGGTCACCGGCGAGGTGGCGTGGCACTTCCAGACCGTGCACACCGACGTCTGGGACTACGACGTTCCCGCCCAGCCCGCCCTCTTCCAGATCGAGGGTGTCGGTGGGGGCGTGCCCGCAGCGGCCCAGATCACCAAGATGGGTCACCTGTTCCTGCTCCACCGCGAGACCGGAGAGCCCCTCTATCCGGTGGAGGAACGCCCGGTTCCCCAGAGCGACGTCCCCGGCGAAGTGCTCTCGCCGACCCAGCCCTTCCCGACCCACGTGCCGCCCCTCCACCCGACGGAGGTCACGCCGGAGAACGCCTGGGGCTTCAGCTTCATCGACCGCGGGGACTGTGCCGAGCGGATCGCGGGCTATCGCTCCGAGGGTCTCTTCACGCCGCCGTCGTTGCGCGGCTCGATCCAGTACCCGGGCAACGCCGGCGGACCCAACTGGGGCGGCGTCTCGATCGATCCCGGGAACGCCATCCTCTACGTGAACCAGATGCGCGCCGCCGCGGTCGTGACGCTCGTGCCGCGCGCCGAGTTCGAGACCCTGGACCTGGCGGCCGCCGTCTTCCCGAACGAGCTCTACCCGATGGAAGGCACCCCGTACGGGATGCGCCGGGAGCCGCTGCTCTCGAGCTTCGGCGCGCCCTGCGTGCCGCCGCCGTGGGGAACCCTCACCGCGGTGGATCTGCGCGCGGGCGAGATCCTCTGGGAGGCGCGCCTGGGCACCACCCGCGACGTCGCCCCCTGGCCGCTGTGGTTCGACAACGGCGCCCCCAACCTGGGCGGCTCCCTCGCCACCGCCGGCGGTGTCGTCTTCATCGGCGCCACCACCGACAAGTTCTTCCGCGCCTTCGACGCCGCCACGGGCGAAGAGACCTGGACCGAGCGCATCCCGTACACGGCCAACGCGTCCCCGATCAGCTACCGCCTGCGCCCCGACGGTCGGCAGTTCGTGGTGATCGCTGCGGGCGGCCACGGCTGGTCCGAGCCCGGGGATGCGCTGCTGGCATTTGCGCTGCCCTGAGGCGCTAGCCAGTGTCCGATTCGAAGGGGGGCAGCCCCGCTCGTTCCAGCGCCTCGGCATCGACCGGGACATACGCCCGGAGCGTCTCATCGCGCACGTAGAGGGAGTCCTCGACGTCCGCGCCGTAGCCCTGGCGCTGGAGGTCCACCTTGCGGAGCTTGAAGGTGGTGGTGATGTCGGGCTCGGGCTGGAGGCGCACGAAGACCGGCGCAGCGTAGCGGGGGAGGTGCTCCTCGGTGAAGGCGAAGAAGACGGCGCCGTCGAAGGCCGTTGAGGCGGTCGGATCGGCGAGCACCAGGGCGGCCATGCCGGCGCGGCCCTCGTGGGCCGGCACCCGGACGCCGTAGACGTTGGCGATCTCGACACCCGGGAAGCCAGCCAGCGCCTCGGCCACCTCCAGGGTGGAGACGTTCTCGCTCTTCCAGCGGAAGGTGTCGCCCACGCGATCCACGAAGTAGAAGTAGTCGTCCTCGTCGCGGCGCAGGAGGTCCCCCGAGCGGTACCACGCGTCGCCCTTCCGGAAGACGTCGCGCAGAATCTTCTTCTCGGTCTCCTCGGCGGAGGTGTAGCCCTCGAAGCGGCCGGCGCCCGAGTCCGGCATGTCGGGGATCATGCCGATGAACTCGCCCACCTCCCCCGCCTCGCACTCGGCGAGGAAGCCCTCGGCGTCGCGCGGATGGCTGTCGGTGTCCGGGTCGTAGCGGACGAGCCGGCCGTTGTGCATCTCCTTGTAGGGAATCCGCCCGCACGAGCCGGGCCGGTTGTCGACGTTCATGAGCGACGTGTTGGCCTCGGTGGAGCTCCAGCCCTCGAGGATGCGCTCGATGCCGAAGCGCTCGCGGAAGGGACCCCAGATGTCCGCGCCGAGCCCGGCGCCCATGAGCACGCGAACGCTGTGATCGCGATCGTCGGGCCTGGGCGGCTGATTCATCAGGTAGCGGCAGATCTCTCCGATGTACTGGCAGGCGGTCACGTTGTAGCGCCGGGCGTCGTCCCAGAATGCGCTGGCGCTGAAGCGGCGGCGCAGGAAGATGGCGGCGCCCTGGGCGAGCGCACACGACACCACCACCATGCCGCCGGCGCCGTGGTAGAGGGGGAGGACGCAGGCGATGACCTCCTCCGGGGTGTAGCCGGCGATGGCGGACACGCCGTCGCCCACGCCCAGGTAGCGCATGTGGCTCAGGCGGGCGGCCTTGGGCAGGCCCGTGGTCCCCGACGTGAAGACGTTGAACAGGTCCATGCCAGCGCGCAGCTCGCTGCGCAGGGAGGGGTCGGGATTCTCTGTCGGCATCGCCGCTAGCGCCCGGGAGAGATCGGTCTCCGCATGGCCCGCGTCGGGGGCGATCC
>JAPUKG010000126.1 GCA_027295775.1 Pseudomonadota bacterium | reverse complement strand
CCCATGCCGGCCGAGAAGGCGAAGCCTATGGAGCCGAGATATCCCGACATGAGGACTCGCTGCCGCCGGGACTCGAAGTAGCGGCCGAAGGAGTAGGTGTTGTTGCCCACGTCGACTGCGATCACGGCGTCCTCGGGGGCTTGCCGGGTCAGCGCGGCGAAGATCGCGGCGGAGTTGACGCCCTGGCCTCGATCATCGGACTCACGGCGGAGCTTCTCCGCTCGCCACAGCGCCCAGCGCTCCGCCACCTCGGACCGCTGGTCCACCGTGTGTAGGCCGGTCGGCAGGCCTTCGCGAATCGCGCGGGCGGTGAGGGCCACGTCTCCCCACACTGGAACGTCTACCGGATGGAACTTTCCCAGCGCCATCCGCTCGAAGTCCACCTGCACGATGCCCTTCTGCCGATCGATGCCCGTATGGACAGAGAACGAAGCGCCGAAGACGATCAGCAGGTCGGCCTCGTTCATGAACCAGCTGGCGATCGGGGTCCCGCTGCGACCGAGCACGCCGGCCGCCAGCGGATGATTGTCCGGGATCTGCGCCTTCGCCTTGAAGGTCGTGAGCACGGGCGCGTTCAGGGTCTCCGCCAGCGCGACCACCTCCTCCATGCCGTCGAGCGCCCCGTAGCCCACGATCACGATCGGGCGGCGGGCACCGCGGATGCGCTCGATGGCGCGCTTGAGGTCTTCGGCCGGAGGCGAGATCGCAGCGCTGGCGACCCGACCGTCGGGCATCTGGGCCATGCTTCCGTCCTCGGCCGGCAGCACCTGGACTTCGTCCGGGAAGATCAGGTGTGCCACGTCCCGTTCCACCGTGGCGGTCTTCAGCGCCAGCGTCATGAGCTCCGCGTGGCGGCTCTTGTGCAATACGGTCTGGCTGAAGCGCGCCACGGCATCGAAGGCGGACTTGAGGTCGATGTCCTGGAAGGCGCCGGGGCCGAAGACCTGCGTCTGCACCTGACCCGAGAGCGCCAGGATCGGCGCGCGGTCGACCTTGGCGTCCCACAGGCCGGTCAGCAGGTTCGTCGAGCCGGGGCCCGCAATTCCGAGACAGGCCGCCGGACGGCCGGTCAGCTTGGCGTAGCCCGACGCCGCGAAGGAGGCAGCTCCTTCGTGCCGGACGCCGAAGAAACGGAGCTTCCCTCCGTCTCCTGGAGGCGCAGAGCCTCGGCGAGGCCAAGGTTCGAGTGTCCGACGATCCCGAAGACGGTGTCGACGCCCCAATTCACCATGGTCTCGGCCATGACGTCGCTCACGGTGCGGACGTGCTTGACAGGCTCCGCGATGCCGACGTAGACCCCGTCGTCGCGAACGTCCACGTGGTAGGTCTCCACCCGGTCCGCGTGCGCGTCTTTCGCGTAGCCGGTCAGCGGATCGAAGTCCCATCCGTGCCACGGGCAGCGCAGCACCCCGTTCTCGAGGGTCCCCTCGCCGAGTGGCCCTCCCTGGTGCGGACAGCGATTGCAGAGGGCGCCGTACTCGCCGGCCACGTGTGTGAGGGCGACGGGGTGCCGGCCCGCCATCACGGTCCGGACGCGACCCTCGGGCAGCGCATCGAGCGCGGCCACGCGGTGCCAGGTGAGCTCCGTCTCCTCGGCCTTTGCGGTGTCACCGCGGGTCCTCGACTCGTCGTCCTTGAAGTCGATGTACCAATGCGTGCCGTCGCAGAAGGGCTTGTTCTTCGAACCCCCGCATCGGCACAGCGTGTAGTGCTCGAGGGACACGCCGTCCCCCCGCGCCTCCCCCTGGAGCTCGATACCGCCCTGCACGTGGTAGGGACCGTCCTTAGACACCCGGATCGCGGGGGGCCGGTCCTGATCCGAGCGCACCTCCCCGTCGATCTCGTAACTGAGGGCGCCGGAGGGGCACTGCTCGATCGTCTGCTGGATGCGTTCCGCCTCGGCGCCGCGCGGGTCGATCCACGGCTCGACTTTCGTCCGCCAGACGGCGGGGCAGCCGTCCGTGCAGAAGCCGGCATGGGCGCAGACGCCGCGATTGTCACGGATCGTGATGCCGTCGCCAGGGTAGACGTCGAGCCGATCCTCGACCCGGCCTTCCCGCTTGTCGCTGTTGAATCCGACACGGTCGTGGCTTCCGTCACAGAAGGGCTTGTTCTTCGAGGCACCGCAGCGGCAGAGGGCCATGGTGCTGCGCGAACGGATCGCGTCTCCCCGCGAGTTGGTGAAGGTCTCCACGTTCCGGACGAGATAGGGCCCGTTCTCCCCACACTCGATAAACGGGTGGCTGGGCTTTTCGGGGGGCATGGAGGAGACCTCGGGCCTAGCGGTAGGCGGGGTTGTCGAAGTCGAAGCGGCAGCCCGCGTCCCACTCGGAGCGCTGGTTGCCGTGGGCGGGGATTCCACCGGCGTCCTTCAGCATCCGCGCCATGTGCATCAGGTTCCAGGCCATGAAGGTGGTATTGCGGTTCGTGAAGTCGTTCTCCGGGCCGCCGGAGCCTTCGTCGAGGTAGGAGGGACCGGGCCCCGCTTCACCGAGCCAGTCGGCGTCCGCCTGGGGCGGGATCACGTAGCCCAGGTGCTGGAGCGAGTAGAGGATGTTCATGGCGCAGTGCTTGGCGCCGTCCTCGTTGCCCGTGATGAGCGCCCCCCCCACTCGGCCGTAGTAGGCGTACTGGCCCGCGTCGTTCA
>JAPUKG010000125.1 GCA_027295775.1 Pseudomonadota bacterium | reverse complement strand
ACTGGCGCCCGGCCTTCTGAACTCCGCTCGCCTCCGGCTCGCTGCGCGGTCCAGTCTTCTGAACTTCGCAGGCCTACCGGCCTGCTGCGCGGTCGCGTTTGGGCTCCGCGGTCTCAACGACTGCCGTGCACGCTCCCTTGCGGCCTCGGGCCGTGCCTGTGCCTACCATGGCTGCCCACTACCTTGGTGGCACTGACCCTCCGCCGAAGGCTGCTTCGCTCTATGGCGCGAAGCGCTTTTTCTAGGGGGTGGGTGGGGGTCGTCGCACGCAGGGCCTCATGGCCCTGACCGGAACCATTCAGCAATCCCCACGACATTTACAGAACCCCCTATGCCCACCACCCAAAGTCTTGTGGTTCTGCACGGTGCTCTAATCTGCTTCAAGCTACGCTTTGCCGACGGATTAGAGGCCTCGGAGCGCGATGACCCCCACCCACCCCCAGGAGGAAACCCAGGAGGAAACCCACCGTTCAGAAGACTGCCCGGACCCACGTAGCGCGATAACCGCAGCTTGGATTGTCGATCTCCGTCCCGCCTGCACTCTCCTCGATGGTGGCGTCGCCCGGGGGCGCGCCCAGGCGGGCCCGGTGGAGGTCGCGGAGGATGTTCTCGGGGGGGACGGGGGTGGCGGGGCCGAGGTGGCGCAGGGTTTCGACCTCGGTTCCGCGCTGCACGACCGAGAACGCCTTGGCTCCGAACTCGTTGAAGCCGACCAGGACGAGCTGGTCGGCGCGCTTCTCGATGACCAGGTCGAAGGTCGCCTCCACGTCGCCCCCCACCACGCGGACGCGCTCGCGCCACACGAACTCGCCGGGAATCGCCCCGGTCGGCACCAGCTCGCCCGGGCAGTCGGGAAGCGTCGGAGGCCGGTACAGGGCGAGGTACAGGGACTCGCACCCGGCCACGGAGACGGCCGCGGCGGTCGATACCGTGACGAAGATCGGCCCGAGCTTCAAGCGGGATCGAGGCCGGGGAGCGGCAGACCGCCCGAACGGATCAGCTCGAGGGCGCGCTGGATGTCGCGATCCTGCCGACGGTCCTCGCGCAGCATGGGCACCGTCTTGCGCACCGTGTCCCGGATCGCGAGGGGCGTGGGCAGCTGGCTTCCCCCTTCGCGCAGATCGAGGGCCTGGCACGCCGCCAGCAGGACGATCGCGGTGACGGTCTCGGTCAGCTCGAGAATGCGCAGGCAGTCGCGCGCGGCGATCGTGCCCATGCTGACCTTGTCCTGGTTGTGCGACTCCGTGCTGCGGCTGAACACGCTGGCCGGCATGGTCAGCTTCAGCGCTTCGGCGGTCAGGGCGGAAGCCGTGATCTGCATGGCCTTGAAGCCGTGGTGCAGGACACGCCCCTCTCCGTTGCCGGCGATCAGGTTCTCCGGCAGCCCGCCGCTGGTCTCGGGCATGCAGACCAGGGAGAGCTGGCGGTCGAGCAGATCCGCCACGTTGGCCACGGCGGTCTTGAGCGCGTCCATGACAAAGCACACGTGGCCGCCGTAGAAGTTTCCGCCGTGCAGGATGTCCCCGCGCTCGGGGTCGATCAGCGGGTTGTCGTCGACGCCGTTGAGCTCGGTCTCGAGGATGCGCACGGTGAAGTCGAGGGCGTCGGCCAGGACGCCGATCACGTGAGGCGCGCAGCGGATCGAGTAGCGATCCTGGAGCCGAGCGGGCTCGCCGGGTCCGCCGGCGTCGACGTCGAGATCGTCCCGGATCCACGCCGCCACGCGCTGCAGCCCTGGATGCGGCTTGAGTTCGAAGATGCGCGCGTCGAAGTGGCCGGGGTTGCCGCGGGTGACGTCGACGTTCATGGCGGTGACTGCGGCCGCGACCCGCGTTAGCCGCTGCGCCCGCTCCACCGCCACGCACCCGAGCGCCGTCATCACGCTGGTGCCGTTCATGATGGAGAGGCTCTCCTTGGGCGCCAGGCGGAGGGGCTCGAGACCTACCTCCGCCAGGGCCTGGGCGGACGTCATGACACGGCCGTCCAGGGAGGCCTCCCGCTCCCCGACGACAAGCGCGGCCAGGTACGACAGCGGAGTCAGGTCTCCGCTCGCGCCCACCGATCCCTCCTCGGGCACGCGGGGGAGCAGCCGGTTGTTGAGCAGCTCGCACAGCCGCTCCAACAAGACGGGGCGGACCCCCGAGTAGCCCCGAGCCAGCGACACCAGGCGCACCGCGACGATCGCGGCGGCCTCCAGTTCGCCGAGGATGGGGCCGGTCCCCGTGCCGTGGAAGCGCAGCAGGTTGAGGGGGAGCTCGTCACGCCGGTCCGCGGGGATCTCGTTCTGGATCGAGGCTCCCACGCCCGTGGTCACGCCGTAGATGGGACTTCCCGCCTCCAGGTGCTTCTCGACGGTGCGGCGCGCGGCATCCAGGTGTGCGCGGTAGTCCGGATCCCCGTCGAGCACCGCTCGACGATCGCCCCGGGCCAAGGCGAGGACGTCGCGGATCGTGAGCGCCTCTCTCCCGATCACGCATTCCGACGTCGGCGCGGCTGTCTCGGCGGTCGACTTCGGTGTTCCGAGTGCCATGGTTACGCTGGGCGCCAGCCCCGACGATTCCAACCGGACCAGCGGGACCAGCGTCGGCGCTGCGGGCGGCCCGATTCTAGCGGCCGGGCTCCGCCTGTCCTAGCCGCTTCGGTCGTTTACTGGAAAATCGCGCAGTGATAAGATCGAATCGTCTGGGCTCACTTTTTCGCTTTGCTTCCCGGCCGTTGCCGTGATCCGAACAGAACTTTCCCCTGGGGGTGCTGAGCTGAGGGGCACTGGCGCTCGAATCTCCCGCGTGTCGCGGGTGCTCCGAACCGGAGCTGCCTTCCTGTTGTTTGGCACCATCAGCGTGGCGCTCGCGGCCGTGGTGATCCCGGTCGCGCGCCGTCTCTCCCGCGACCTCCCACCGGATCTGCGCGCGCAGCGCGTGATCCACCGCGGCTATTGCCTGTTCATCTGGTACATGGTCAAGGCCGGCGTCATGACGCTCCGCACCGAGGGCGCGGACCGCCTGAAGGGCGAGGGCGCCGTCCTGGTCGTGGCGAATCATCCCACCTTGATCGACATGTGCGTGCTGGGCTCCATAATGCCCCAGGTGGACTGCATCGTGAATGTGAAGCGCGCCGAGAATCCGACCTTGCGGGGCGCCGTCACGGCGGCTGGCTACGTCCGCAACGACGGAGGGGCGGCCGTCGTCAACGAGTGCGCCGCGCGCCTGCGGGCGGGGCGCACGGTCCTCGTGTTTCCGGAGGGCACGCGCTCGCCCCGAAGCGGCCTGGGTCCGTTCAAGCGGGGCGCCGCCCATGTGGCGCTGCGCAGCGGCCACGAGATTCTCCCCGTGCTGATCACCTGCGATCCGCCTACTCTGTTGAAGGGCCAGAAGTGGTACGACGTTCCGGACCGGTCCTTCCAGGTGACAGTGCGCACTCTCGATCCGATTTCACCCAAGCCCTACGCCAGTTCCGGAGACTCCGCCGGTCTGGCGGCCCGAAAGCTCACGGCAGAGCTGCGGGAAGCGTTCCTCAAGAGGATGGAAAGTGGCTGACCTGCAAGGCCTGGAACTGGAGATCAAGAAGCTCATCATCGAGGTGCTCGCCCTGGAGGACGTCGCCCCGGAAGAGATCGAGAGCGAAGCGGCCCTGTTCATCGAGGGGCTCGGCCTCGACTCCATCGACGCTCTCGAGCTGGCCATCGCGCTGGAGGAGCGGTACGGCGTCACCGTCGAGGAGGACCCGGAGAAGAACCAGGAGCTCTTCTCCTCGGTCCGGAGCCTGGCTGGATTCGTGACGGAGAACCGGACGAAGTGAACCTCGCTTCCGAGACCGCCTTCGAGACCGTCCGGGAGCTGCTGCGCACCCTGTTCGACGTCCCCGACGACCAGATTCAGCCCGGAGCGCACTTGATGGACGATCTCGACCTGGACAGCCTCGATGCTGTCGAGCTGGCCCACTCGTTGGAGGACGAGGTCGGCGTCACCATCGAGGACGAGGACCTCGGGTCCCTGCGCACGGTGAGAGATGTCGTCGCGTTCGTGAGCGAGCGCGCTCACGGCGCCTCCGCGTGAAGGGTCGGGGCCCCCGGCGTGTCCCCTCGCTTCCTCGACCTGCTCCAGCTGCTGAAGGTTGGCCGCCCCGCCGACACCGAGGTGGCGTTCGGTCCGGCTGGGACCCGAAGCTGGGCTGACTTCGAGACCCGGGTCGCCGCACTCCTGCCCGCCATCGCCGCGGCGGGGCCGGGCCGCTGGCTGCTCTACTCCGAAGACTCCTACGCCAGCGCGGTCGGTCTGATGGCGCTGGCCCACGCCGGCACGAGCGCCGTGCTCGCGCCCAACGGCGCGGCGGGAACCCTGCGCCGGTTGAGGGGCGACCTGGCTGGCGCCATCGTCGACCCGGGTGTCGGGGAGGAGGAGCTCGCCGGGATGCCGAGGCTCCACGCGCTCGAGCCGGCGCCTGCGCCGTCGGGCGCACAAGACTGGGAGCTTCTGGATCCGGCGGCGCCCTTCGCCGAGTTCTATACGTCGGGAACGAGCGGCCCGGGCAAGAGCGTGCCCAAGGCGCTCCGCCATCTGGACGAAGAGGTTCGCTATCTGGAGACGCGGTTCGGCGACGAGCTGGGGGAGTCGACCCGGATCTTCGCCACCGTCTCGCACCAGCACGTATACGGTCTGCTCTTCCGGACCCTGTGGCCCCTGGCCGCGGGCCGTCCCTTCTGCACCCACGCCTACCTCCAGCCCGGCGAGCTCCTGCCGCGCATGCGGCGAAGCGGGGACTGCGCGCTGATGGCCACGCCCACGCACCTGCGTCGGATCAAGGTCCACGTGGACCTGCCCGGGCTGGCCGGCACCTGCCGCGCGGTGTTCTCGTCCGGGGGCCCCCTCGACGAGGCGACAGCGCTCGCCATCGACAGCGCGCTGGGCTCGGCGCCCCACGAGATCTTCGGCTCCACCGAGACCGGCGGCGTCGCCTGGCGGCAAGCGGGGCGCGGCAAGCCAAGAGCCTGGACCCCGTTTGCGCCGGTCCACATCGAGCGTGAGGAGGAAGACGGGCGGCTGATCGTGACGTCGCCCTTCGTGAGCGTGGGCGAGGAGACCGGCCGCGCGGGTGGGGCGCGCTTCACCATGGGCGACCGGATGCGTCCGCTCGAGGGCGGTGGCTTCGAGCTCCTGGGCCGCGCGGATCGCGACGTGAAGATCGGCGAGAAGCGGGTCTCGCTCCCCGAGATGGAGGCGCGCCTGCGCGGCCACGGCCTGGTGGCCGAGGCGGCGCTGGTGGCCCTGGAGCAGGCCGGGGAGATGCGTCTCGCCGCCGTGGTGGTCCCGACCGAGGCGGGCCGGACAGCGATCGGCGCGGCGGGTCGGCGCACGGTGGGCCGCATCCTGGGCGAGCACCTGGCGGCCGACTGGGATCGCGTACTCCTGCCCCGTGCGTGGCGCTACGTCGACGAGCTGCCGCGGGACCATCAGGGAAAGATCACCGCCCCGGCGTTGGCTTCCCTGTTCGACACGGAAGAGCAGCGCGAGGCGGAAGAGAAACGACCGCGCGAGCCCATCCTCGAGGCGGAGGAGCGCGGGCCGGACCATCTCGTGCGCCGCCTGCGCGTGCCCGCCGATCTGGCCCACCTCGAGGGACACTTCGAGGGCCTCCCGATCGTGCCGGGCGTGGTCCAGCTCGGTTGGGCGCTCTCGGCCGCGCGCGAGCTCACGGGCCGGGCCCCTCGGCTCCGCGCCGTTGAGGCGCTCAAGTTCGCGGAGGTGCTCCAGCCGGACCAGCGTTTCGAGCTCCGCGTCGAGATTGCCCCGGGCGGGGACCGGGTTCGCTTCCGGCTGTCGGACGGCGATCGCCTGTTCGCCAGCGGCCGCTGCCTGCTGTCCACCGACGCGAGCCTGAACCCCTGTCTGCTGATCCCCATCTACGATCACAAGGACGAGATCCGCGGCGTCGTCGAGGCCCTCGCCGCGCACGAGCTCCCGTGTCTGGTGATCGACGACGGGAGCGACGACGCCACCCAGGAGGTGCTCGCGGCAATCGCGCACGACTTCCCGTGGGTCGAGGTCCACCGGCGCAAGCAGAACGGCGGTCGGGGCGCGGCGCTGAAGACCGGCTACCGGCTGGCCGCGCACCGGCGCTTCAGCCACGTGATCCAGCTCGACGCCGATGGCCAGCACGATGCCGCCGACGTCCCGCGCTTTCTCGAGGCCTGGCGGCGCGACCCCGAGGCCCTGGTGCTGGGCACGCCGATCTTCGACGAGAGCGTGCCGAAGAGCCGCCTCTACGGCCGGCAGATCTCGCGCGTGCTGGTCTGGTTCTTCACCCTATCCGGGGAGATCCGGGACCCGCTGTGCGGTTTCCGCGGCCTGCCCGTCGACGCCGTGCTCCGAGTCATCGACGAGAGCGAGACTGGCGACCACATGGAGTTCGATCCCGAGCTCCTGGTCCGGCTCTTCTGGAATGGTGCCCGGGTGGTTACCATTCCGACGAAGGTGGTCTACAACCCCCACGGACTTTCCCATTTCGACGTCGTGTGGGACGATCTGCGGCTGGCGGGGGTCTACACCCGCTTCTTCGGGAGCATGGTTCCGCGGGTGCCGCGGCTCCTCTCCCGGCACCTCCGGGGGCGACCTTGAGCGAGCCGGCGCCGAGCACGATCTGGTCGACGGTGGCGGAGCGGGGCTCGATCGGGGCGCTGCGCTTCCTCGCGTGGTTCCACAATACCCTCGGCCAGCGCGCGTCCTGGATCCTGATCTACGGCGCGGCGGTCTACTTCTACCTGCGAACGGGAGTCGCCCGGGCCGCGTCCCGGCAGTACCTGGAGGCCCTCGCCGCGTCGCCGGAGGGACGCGCCGCCCTGGGCGGACCGCCGACCCGGCTCTCGGTCTTCCGGCACATCCTCGAGTTCTCGATCAATATCTTCGATCGAGTGGTGGTCTGGGGCGGCGGCATCGATGCCTACCGCTTCACCCACGACGAGAGCGGCAAGCTGTTCTCGGCGGCCCGCACGGGACGGGGCGGAATCCTGCTCTCCGCGCACCTGGGCAGCTTCGACATGCTGCGCGTGCTGTCGGACGAGTACGGGCTCGTGGTGAACGTGCTCATGTACACAGACAACGCCGAGCGCATCAACCGCTTCTTCGAGAAGCTGGACCCGCGCAGCACGGTGAGGGTGATTCCGCTGGACCCGAGCTCCATGCGCACCACCTTCACCATCCGCTCGTGCATCGAGCGCGGCGAGTTCGTGGCGGTCCTGGCAGACCGACTCAGTCCGGGCGCGCGCGAGCGCGTGGCACAGACCACCTTCCTGGGCCGGCCGACGGCGTTCCCGCTGAGTCCCTTCCTGCTGGGCGGCGTGCTCGGGTGTCCCGTCTTCGTGGCCCTGTGCGTGCGCGAGGGCCGTTCTCACTACCGGACTCTGCTGCGCTCGATCGGCGACCGCAGCGGTGTCCCCCGCGCCGAGCGGGAGAAGTACGGCCAGGACCTCCTGGAGCGGTACGTGGCTATCCTGCAGGAGCACTGCATTCGCACGCCCTATCAGTGGTTCAACTTCTATCCGTTCTGGCCCAAGGCATGAGCGACGCGTTTCCGGCGATCGAAGAGCTGGTGCCCCACTCGGGGCCCATGTGCCTGCTGTCGCGGGTGCTCGCACACACGCCGGACGAGACGGTCTGCCGCGTCGATCCCGAGCGGAGCACGCTCTTCGCCGACGAGCTCGGACGCGTACCCGCCTGGCTCGGCATCGAGTACATGGCCCAGTGCGTCGCGGCCCACGGCGGGCTCGTCGCCCGCGCCCACGGCGAAGCCCCACGCCCGGGCCTCTTCCTGGGCTCGCGCCGGGTGGAGATCCGGGCGGCGGACTTCGAGCCCGGCCACGCCCTGGACGTGAGCGTCCGCCATGTGCGCGGGACGATCGGGCTGACGGCGTTCGAGGGCGTCGTGGCACACGCCGCCGGTGGGGAGCCGATCGTTTCCGGTCGACTCAACGTGTACGTCGCGCGGGACGCGGCGGAGCTGGGGATTCCAGAATGAGCGACGAGCAGCGCCGAGTCCTGGTCACCGGAGCCAGCCGGGGAATCGGCCGGGCCATCGCCGTGAAGCTGGCCGAGGACGGCTTCGCGCCCACGCTGGCGTACCGGAGCGGAAAGGCCGAGGCGGAGCAGGTGGCCGCTGGGATCGAGGCGGCCGGCGGCCCCGCGTCCCTGCTCGCCTTCGACGTCTCCGATCGCGAGGCCTGCCGCGAGGTGTTGGCTGCGGACGTGGCCGGCAAGGGGCCCTACTACGGTGTTGTCTGCAACGCCGGCGTCCACGACGACGCCCCCTTCCCCGCGCTCTCCGGAGAGAAGTGGGACCGCGTGCTGCGAACCAACCTCGACGGGTTCTACAACGTCCTTCATCCCCTGGTCATGCCCATGGTGCGCGCCCACCGGGGTGGTCGGGTGGTGGCGATCTCGTCGGTGGCGGGACTGGCCGGCAACCGGGGCCAGGTGAACTACGCCGCCTCGAAGGCGGGACTGATCGGCGCGGCGAAATCCCTGGCCCAGGAGCTGGCCAAGCGGCAGATCACCGTCAACTGCGTCGCGCCTGGACTGATCGAGACCGAGATGCTCGTCGGTGCGCCGGTGGAAGAGCTCTCGCGCTTGATCCCGTTGCGGCGCCTGGGCAAGCCCGAGGAGGTGGCGGCGGCCGTCGCATTCCTCCTCTCCGACGCTGCCGCCTACATTACTGGACAGGTGATCTCGGTGAACGGAGGAATGCTGTGATACCGTTCGAGCGAGGGACGCGCGCGTGACGGTCGGAGATGCAGTCGATCTCAATGTCGCCATCATCGGCGGTGGGCTCGCGGGAAATCTGCTCGCGCGGCAGCTCCGCCGCAGCGCTCCCGAGCTCTCCGTGGGCGTGTTCGAGAAATCGACGGAGCGCTCGTTCAAGGTGGGCGAGGCCACGGTGGAGATCCAGGCCAGCTACCTGATCCGCCGTCAGGGTCTGACCCAGTATCTCTACGAGTCCCATCTGCCGAAGAACGGGCTCCGCTACTTCTTCGACGACTGCGACCGCAGCCTCCAGATCCACCGCATGGGCGAGATGGGCACCGACGGCCTGCCGCTCCACCCGAGCTTCCAGCTCGACCGCGCGCGGTTCGAGGCGGACCTCCTGGACATGAACCGGCGCGACGGCGTACGCGTCCGGGAGGGCGTGCAGGTGACCGGCATCGAGCTGGGAGCGGGCGGGGAGCCCCACCGCTTTCGCGTCCGCGGCGGCAGCGGCGGGACGACGACGAGCCACTCCTGCCGCTGGCTCGTCGACGCCAGCGGCCGGGCGGGGCTGGTCGCGGGGATCGCGGACCTGCGCGTTCGCGAAGAGATCCACCGGGTAGGCTCGGTGTGGGGCCGCTTCGAGAACGTCGCCGACATCGACGAGGCGGGCACCGAGGAGTGGCGTGCGGCGGTCCGCCACACCAGCCGCCGCCTCTCGACGAGCCACTTCTGGTACCCGGGCTACTGGATCTGGATGATCCCGCTGCGCGGCGGCCTGATCAGCATGGGCGTAACCGGGAAGCGGGTCGCCCAGAAGAAGGGACTGCGCACGCCCGAGGGCTTTCGCGCCTTCCTGGACGAGCATCGCGCGATCCGGGATCTGCTGGCTGACGCGAAGATGGTCGACGTGAGCAGCTACAGCCAGATCGCATACGGGACGCGGCGGTTCTTCCACCCCGACCGCTGGGGTCTCACCGGCGAGGCCGCCACCTCGTTGGATCCGTTCTACAGCCCGGGCGGCGACTTCATCGCCCTGGAGAACGACTTCCTGGTGGATCTGATCCGCAGGGACTTTGCGGGTGAGGACCGAGCGGCGCTGGCCGAGCAATGCGACCTGTACGACCGCTTCATGAAGTTTCGCCACGAGGCTACGCTGCTGCTCTTCCGCAACCTCTACGACTGCATGGGCAGCATGGAGCTCGCCCGGGTGAAGTGGGACTTCGACATCGGCTGTTACTACAACCTCTGGGTGCACTCCTACATGCGCGACGAGCACCTGAATCCGTCGTGGCTCCGCCGGCAGCTCCGCCTCGAGGAGCTGGTGCTCCAGTCGCTGCGAAACTTCTCGGACCTGTTCCAGCAGTGCGAAGCGGCGCTGCGGACGCGCGGCGAGTACTTCCGCGAGAACGAGGGCTGTTTCTACCACGGACTGAACCACATCGACTTCGTCGAAGAGGTCGGACAGCCGCGGACCCGCAAGGAGGTGTTCCGCCGCCAGGCCAAGATCTTCAACTCGGTCCGCAATCAGCTCCTGTCGATCCTCGACCGGGAATCCGGCGAGTGCCACGAGGAGCTGCCCCTCACCACCTTCCTGCTCGACCGGCCCCTTGCCTGAAGCGTCGCTTCCGCCGCGCCCGCCGAACACGCTTCGGACCCCGATCCAGCCCAGCCAGGTCGTGACGGCCCTGATCTACGCCGCCCTGCTCCTGGGCTACCCGGTCCTCGCCTCGGCGACCACCGAGCGCTTCGGAGTTCGCGTGAGCGCCGTCGCGCTGGCAGCCTTCGCCGGCCTGACCTTGTTCGGGGTGCGCCGCGCGAGTCGCCTCTCCGACGGTGCGGGCCGCGCCTCCCGCGGCGCGCTGGTCGCCCTGCCGATCCTGGCGGCGCTCTTCGAGGAGCGCACTTTCCTGCTGCTGGTCCCCGCCGGTGTCTACGCCCTGCTCGCGCTCGTCTTCCTGGGCAGTCTGCGACAGGAGGTGTCACTGCTGGAGCGCGGCGTCCGCTGGCTCCACCCCTGGGCCCCCGACTTCATCCGGCCGTACCTGCGCAAGCTCACCGTGTTCTGGGTCGGCTTCTTCGCGCTGAACGCGCTCGGGATCGCGGGGCTGGCCGTAGCCGCGCCCGTCTCGACCTGGGAGGCGTACACGCGCTACGGCGTGTATGCGCTGATGGGCCTGATCTCGCTGGTGGAGTTCGTCGTGCGCAAGGCCTGGTTCCGCTACTACTTCCGCAACGGGCCGATCGATCGGACGTTCGCGCAGTTCTTCCCAGCGGAGGCGACCGAGGCGGGCCGGCGCTCATCCGCCTACATCCGCCACATGCGCGAGCAGATGGCGAGGGAAGCCGCGGAATCCTCCTCGTAGCCCACGGTGATCAGAGTCCCCCCCTGCGGTAGCGGCGAATGATCATCTGGTTCTCGCTCGAGAACCGGGCGCTCCAGTTCTTCTGATCGTCGTCTGGCCGCCGCAGGCGGTCGTAGCCGTAGGCGAGGAGCTGGTTGTCGTCCGTGACCGGCGTCCAGCCGGCGACCATGGTTTCGAGCTGTTCGTAGTCGAGGGCGAAGCGGCGCTCGATGGCGGGCTGGGAGAGCGGCAGGTCGATCTCGGAGGGGCGGAGCTCCCAGGGCGCGGGGCCGCCGATCAGGATGCCCGTGGTGCCGGGCGCGATCCAGAGGCGCGTGTAGGGGAACACCGCGTGGAAGGCGGCGACCATGGCGCGCATGTGACTCGGCGCGATCAGGTGGAAGGGGAGCCACTGGGCCACCACCCCGTCGGGCGCCAGCCGCTCCCGGATCAGCTCGTAGAATTCGCGGGAGTAGAGGTTGTTGGTCCCGGCGAAGTTGGGCGCCATGGGCTCCAGGGTCACCACGTCGTAGCGCGCGTCCACCCGGCGCAGGAAGGCGCGCCCGTCCATCACCGTCTGGCGGACGACCTCGTCGTCCAGGACGCCCTGGTTCGACTCGAACAGGTCTGCCGCGGCGAAGACGGCTTCGTTCACGTCGACCAGGTGGAGCGCGCCCGGGCGGTGCTGGCGCACGGCGTTGGCCGTCTGACCGATGCCGAAGCAGATGACCAGGGCGTTCTCCAGCCGCGGCGCGGCCATCGCAGGCAGGTGGCCCATCCACTCCATGTACTCGCTGCCGACGCCCTCTCCGGAGACGACGAAGCCGTCGATGACCAGGGCGAGTCGGCCATGGGCGTTGCGCACGACCGAGACGGTGCTGTCCGGGCCCTCCTCCAGGAACAGGAGCTCGACCCAGCTCGCCGAGCCGAGGCCGCGAGCCCGGAGACGCGCCCCGGGACTCCCGGTGCCGGCGATCACGAGGACCGCGAGAGCCGCCGCGGCGACGGCCGGCAGGGCGCGGGCTCGCGAGTGGACCCCGAGTGCGCCGTTGGCCAGCACCGCGCCGCCCGCGATCCAGCTGGTGACGGTGGCGCCCAGCCAGGGCAGCAGCACGAACCCCGCGAGCAGCGCGCCGGCCACCGCGCCGACCGTGTTCACCGCGTAGAGTCGGCCGGCGCCACCGGTGGTCTGATTCTCCGCCAGCAGCCATGGGAAGATCACACCCAGCAGGGTGATGGGCACCGCCACCACGGCGAAGACGAGCGCGAAGCGGAGCGACAGCGCCGCGGGGGACGAGAACGAGAAGGCCCAGCCCGGGAGGACGGCGAGGGCCCAGTGGTCCAGGGAGTCGATGGCCGGGGTGGCGCAGACGATGCCCAGCGCGGCCAGCGGGATGATCCAAAGCTGGATGGCGCTGAAGTCGTGGGCGCGCCGGCGCAGTCGCGTGGCCAGGGCGCCGCCCAGGGCGAGGGCCAGCAGGAAGGTCGCCAGGATGACGGCGAACGACTCGGTGGTCGACTGGAGGAGCGCGCGCAGAGAGCGGAACCACGAGACCTCGAGCACGAAGATGGCGAAGCCGGTGCTGCCCGCGAGCCAGAGGACCCGGCGGGACGGCCAGCCCCGCCACGGCTCCGGTGGCTGGACGGCGGACGCGCCCCGCTGCGCGAACGCCCAGACGGCGACGGCGACGTTCAGGGCGGCTGTCACCAGGCCGGTCCCATCCACGCCCAGGAGGGGCAGGCTCACGAAGGTCGCCAGCAGCACGCCGGCCACCGCCCCCGTCACATTCAGTGCGTAGATCGCCGCCACGCCGGTTCCGACCCGCGCGGCATACGGCGCGAGGATCGGAATCGTGGCGCCCATGGCGGTGGCGGGAACCAGGAGCAGGAGCGCTGTGCCGAGGATCTGGGCGCCGCCCGCCAGGGCTGGGGACCGCGCGTAGAGCGCCGTGTCGAGATCACCCAGGAGCCCGAGACCCAGGGGAACGAAGATGCCGCCCGCTCCGATGGCGAGCTCGGCCGCTCCGTAGGCCGCGAGGGGACGGCGCAGCCAGGGCCCGCGGGCGAGCCGGGCCGCGAGCAGCCCCCCCAGCCCGAGCCCCGCCATCAGCGAGGCGAGGGTCAGCGCGGTGCCGAATGCGGAGACGCCCAGCGCGAGCGAGGTGTGGTGCTGCCACAGCACCTCCCACGTGAGACCGCATACGCCGGACAGCAGGACCACCGTCCAGAGGCTCCAGCGAGAGATCCGCCGCGGGTGGGCCATGGCGGGCCATTCTAGCCGCGCCGGGGAGGCCCATGAGGCCGCCAGCCTCCCTCGGCGTGCCCCTGCCATCTGCGTCAGAATGCCGGCGTGTCGCGAACCTCGCCGCAGACGTCGGTCTGAGCCACGGCGTTGGAAGACCGGGATGCCGCAGTCGTGGGGACCGGTCCCAACGGTCTCGCGGCGGCCGTCGCGCTTGCCCAGGCTGGCCGCTCCGTCGTCGTCTTCGAGGCGGCGGAGACCGTGGGCGGCGGCGCGCGCACCGCCGAGCTCACTCTCCCGGGCTTTCGCCACGACATCTGCTCGGCGATCCACCCGATGGCGATCGCCTCTCCCTTCCTCCGCTCCCTCCCGCTCGAGGAGCACGGTCTCGAGTGGGTTCACCCCGATGCGCCGCTGGCCCACCCGCTGGACGACGGGAGCGCGGTCCTGCTGCTGCGCTCCGTCGAGGAGACGGCCAAGACCCTGGGCGAGGATGCGGCGCGCTACCCGCGCTGGATCGGCGGCTTCGTCGAGCACTGGGTCGACCTGGCCGCGGACGCCATGGGGCCGCTCCGCGTGCCCCGACATCCCATTCGACTCGCGCGGTTCGGCTTGCGCGGCCTGCGATCGGCCGCGGGTCTGGCGCGCAGCACCTTCCGTGGGGAGGCGGCCCGGGCGCTCTTCGCGGGGCTGGCGGCGCACTCGGTGCTTCCGCTCGAGCGCATGCCCTCGGCGGCCATCGGCCTGATGCTCGGCATCGCGGGACACGCCACCGGCTGGCCCATGCCCCGGGGTGGCTCTCAGGCGATCAGCGACGCGCTGGCCTCCCTGCTGCGCTCGCTCGGCGGCGAGATCGTGACGGGGGTCCGAATCTCCTCCCTTCGCGAGCTGCCGAGTTCCGGACCGCTCCTGTTCGACGTTCCGCCGGTGGAGCTGGCGCGTATCGCGGGGGATGCGCTGCCCGCCGGGTACCTCCGGCGGCTCGGGCGCTTCCGCCACGGTCCCGGCGTGTTCAAGATCGACTGGGCGCTGGACGGACCGATCCCGTGGCGCGCGGCCGAGTGCGCGCGGGCCGGCACCGTCCACCTGGGAGGCACCCTCGACGAGATCGCGGCCGGCGAGCGCGCGGTCTGGCAGGGGCGCCACTCCGAGACCCCGTACGTCCTGGTGGCCCAGCAGAGCCTGTTCGATCCGACGCGCGCGCCCGAGGGACGGCACACGGGCTGGGCCTACTGTCACGTGCCGAGCGGTTCGACCCGCGATATGACGGACATCATCGAGTCCCAGATGGAGCGCTACGCCCCGGGCTTTCGCGACCGCGTTCTCGGGCGCCACGTGATGAACACCGCCGACCTTGCCCGCTACAACAGCAACTACATCGGGGGCGACATCAACGGCGGGGTGTCGGACCTGGGCCAGCTGTTCTTTCGGCCCACCCGGCGGCTCGTTCCCTACCGCACCCCGAACCCGCGGATCTTCCTGTGCTCCGCGTCCACTCCGCCGGGAGGCGGTGTTCACGGGCTGGGCGGGTACTACGCGGCCCGGGCGGCGCTGCGCTGACGGGGCGCGTCCAGTTTCGGCCCGCGACCCCGGCGGACGGAGGCCTCAGGCCTCCGCCAGGGCCTTCCACAGCTCGGCGTCCCGGGTGAAACCGAGCGCTTCGCGCGCCGCGCCGACGCCCGAGGTGACGACGCCGTAGACACCGCCCCCGGGCTGGGTCCAGTGTCCGGCCAGCAGCAGACCCCGGATCGGCGTCCGATTGGCGGGGCGGCCCGGTCCCACCTGTCCCGGGGAAACGGCCCAGCCGTAGATGGCGCCGTCGGTGTTGCGGGTGTAGCGCTCCATGGTCCGTGGAGTGGCGCCCTCGGCGAAGGTGAGCCGACTCGTCAGTCCCGGGAAGCGCTCGTCCGCGGCGCGCAGCATGGCCTGGGTGAAGCGCTCCTTCTCGTCGCCCCAGTGCCGGGTCGGTGTCGTGGGCACCAGGGTGGTGAGGATCATCAGGTGCTCGCCGCGCGGGGCGAGGGTGGGATCCGACAGGGTGGGGATGGTCGCGGTCACCCAGGAGGGCTCGCCCGCCAGGACGGCCCGATACGACTCGTCGTGATCCCAGGTCCGGTACAGGAACGACTCGTGGCTCGCATCGAAGTGGGTCAGGTCGAGATCCGTCGCCGCGTACACGACGAAGGCGGACACCGAGGGTGTCAGTCGCTGCAGCGTGCGGACGAATCGCCGCGGGAAGGCCGACGTGCCCACCAGCTCCTCGACAGTCTGGGTCAGATCCGCATTGGAGATCACAAGCGGCGCCTCGATGCGCTGGCCGTTCTCCAGGGTGATGCCGCGGACCTCGCCGCCCTCGACCCGGATGCGGCGCACCGGGCTGCGCAGCAGCACCTCGCCGCCGCGCTCCTCGACGGCGTCGGCCAGGGCGTTGGCGAAGCTCTGGAAACTCCCCCGGCAGTAGTAGGTGCCGTCCTGGACGTAGCTGAGCAGCATGGTCGCCCAGTACAGGAAGGAGACCCGCGACGGCGGAAGTCCGAGGTACGGCCAGAGGGTTCCGAACAGCGCCTTCAGCTGGGGGTCGGACAGGTGCGCGTCCATGGCGTCCGCCAGGGTCGCCCGCCGGTAGGGCAACAGGGTGGGGAAGCGCGTCGGATGGCGCATCACGTCGAAGGGACTGGCCAGATCGCCGGCGGCGCTGATCTCGGTGCGGATGTTCACACAGTCCTGCACGAGCTGGCGGAGGCCCTTCTCTTCGCGGGGAAACTCCGCCAGGTGCGCCCGAACGAACTCCTCGAGTCCGGTGGGCGCCGAGATGCGCAGGTCCGGATAGTAGGCCGTGTAGCAGGGATCGATCGGCCGGAAGACGCACCGGTCCCCGGCACCGAGGGTGTCGAGCAGCCGGAACAGAAGGCCTTCCCCTTCCCGTCCGCTGGGACCGCAGCCGCCGACCATGTGCACCGCCGAGTCGAACAGGTAGCGGCTGCGCCGGAACGAGTGGGCGTACCCGCCGGTTCGATCGTGGCGTTCCACGACCAGCACGCGGCGACCGGCGCGCGCCAACAGCGACGCCGCGGTGAGACCGCCAATCCCGGCGCCCACGACGATGGCGTCGTAGGCGTCGCGCTTCGACTCCCGGTGGAACCTCACCGGGCGAGCCGCCTGCCCGCGCCGGCGTGCTCAGCGGATCTCGAGTTCACGCGGGTCGTTGCCTATCAGCCCGTAGTTCGCCATGAACCGCACCAGGCCCAGGCTGTACCGGCTGGTCGCGGCTTCGCCGGTGAAGATCCGCGGCATGTACTTGCTGAAGTGGAAGTCCATCACCCGTCCCAGCCGCGTCTTACGAACGAATTGGCCGACCTTGAACATCGTGAGCAGCCGCCCGTTGTAGAACAGACCGATCACCTGCTGCCACGCGGTGATGATGCGCGACACCTCCCTCTCGTAGCGCTGGAACGCCCGGTCGCTTCCGGACAGGATCGCTCGGGACAGGAGCTCGGCGCTCTGGAGCGCGATCAACACCCCGCTCGAGAAGACCGGGTCCACGAATCCGAAGGTGTCGCCCACCAGGGCCCAGTTGGCTCCGACGCCCCGCGCCGAGCAGAGCTGGTAGTTCGTGTACTTCACGACCGGCGTGACCCGGGTCGCCGGCGCGGCCCACGGACTGATCACCGGGTCGTGCCGGATGTAGTTGTCGAATTGCTCCTCCGGCGAGTTGCCGAACTTCATGATGTACTCGGTGTCGACGACGAAGCCGAGCGACACGCGGCCGGGCAGCGGAATCCGCCAGCACCAGCCGTGCTCGAGTCGATCCGTGTGGACGTTGCCGGGGATCTCCACCTCCACCCCTTCGATGTGGGCGTGGAGGGCCGTGTCCTTTCGCTCGCCCTCGACGGCCTCGACGCCCATCAGCCGGGGCAGCACCCGGCGCCGTCCGCCGGCGTCGACGATGAAGTCGGGCTGGCTGGAAAGCACGTCCGATGCGGCGGCCAGCGTCTCGTCGCTGAGTCGCACCCGATCGCTGTCGCCGACCCGCTCCACGCGGGCACCGTGGGCGACCACGTGTGCCCCCGCCCGCCGAGCGGCGTCCAGGATCGACTCGTCGAACTTGTCGCGCGGCACGTTGTAGGAGTACGTGGTCGCCGCCCCGCGCACCTCGTAGAAGCGAAAGCTCATGGCCTCGTCGCGGCCGAGGACGAAGGTGGCACCGCCCTTGTACACGCTGTAGGACCGGACCTCCTCCTCGATCCCCAGCTCGCGCAGGAACGGGACGATGGCCGGAACCAGGGACTCGCCGACGATGATGGGCGGGCGCTTCCCGGCGGAGAACAGGGTGACCTCCAGACCGGCTCGCGCGAGATAGGTCGCGAGACTCGCACCGGCGGGCCCGCCCCCCAAGATGGCCACGCTGCGAATGCGCCGCTTCCCCATTCGTCGGCAACGATATCCCACGGGTCCGGTGCGGCCAACTCGTCGCAGGCCGCTGCATTGGATAAGATCAGCCGACGCTCGAGGCGTGAGAGGGACGGCAGACTTGGATTGGACGCGGGAAGCCCTGGTGAAGGTAGTCTTCGAGATCCTGCGCGACGAGCTCCTGACCGTCGACGAGAGCTTCACGCCATCCTCGAATCTCGTGGCGACGGGTCTCGACTCGCTCGCTGTCACCCAGCTCATGCTCACCATCGAGGAGAAGACCGGCGTGTGGGTGGACGAGAGCCTGCTCACCCCGGAGATGCTCGAGTCCTGCGAGAGCCTGGCCGACTGCGTCCATGAGCAGCTCGCGGGGTCCTGAGCTCATCCCCCTGACCGGGGCCGACGCCTTCCTTCGCGCCTTCGACGATGAGATCCGACGCTGCAACCGGGCCAACCACATCTCCCAGCTCGTCCTGCGCCTGGGCCCGGGCTTCGACGTCGGCAGCTTGCGCAAGATCCTCCGGGAGATCACCCCGGCGAACCCCATCCTGTCGGCCCCCGTCCGGCGCCGCTTCGGTCTCGGACCGCCCGCGTACCGAATCGACAAGGCGGGCCGGGGCGTCCCGCCCCGGCTCCAGGTCCACGACGCCCAGTCCCCAGAGCGCAGTGGCCCGGGCGTTCCGCCGCTCTTCTTCGAGCGCCTGAACGAGCGCCACTCGATTCGGCGGGGTGACCTGCTGCGCCTCGACGCGGTTCGCTACTCGGGCGGGACGCGGGGAACCGACCTCGCCCTCTCCTGGGCGCACATGCTCCTCGACGGTTCCGGCAGCGAGGAGTTCGTTCGCTTCCTCGACGCGTGCGCTCGGGGCGAACGCCGGCCCGACAGCCTCTCCCGCGCCCAGTCACTGGGGCCCGCGGCGCAGAGCGGCCGGGGGGGGCCGGTCCTGAGCCTGCGCCAGCGCGGGGATCTCGCCCGCGAGTGGCAGACGCACATGGAGGGCTTCGCTGCGCACCCGCTGCGCTCCCTCTCTGGCCCGCGGCGCCGGGTCCGCCAGGCCCTGCGCTACCACGTACTCACCCTCGACCCGGCCCAGACCGAGCACGTGGTGAAGCGCGCGGTCGACCAGGCGGGCTTCCTCACGCCCATGCTGTTCTACATGGCGGCGACCATTCGCGCCCACTACGCGGTCTTCCAGGCGCGCGGCGTCGATCCCGGGAGCTTCGTGGTGCCCCTGCCGGTGAGCGTTCGACCCAAGGGCGCCGAGGGCGAGATCTTCCGCACCCAGGTGTCACTCCTGTGGTTCCAGGTGCTCCCCCGACAAGCCGACGATTTTCAGGGCCTGCTCGAGGCGCTGAAGGAGCAGCGGCTCGCGTCGATCAAGGCGGGCTTCGTCGAGAGCGGGATCCACGCCATGGACTTTGCTCGCTATGCGCCGAAGCGCGTCTACGCATACGTCGCGCGCCGCAGCTTGCGGGGTGAGCTGTGCTCGTTCTTCTTCGCCTATACCGCCGACTTCCTGCCGGGCCTCGAGCATTTTCTGGGCGCGCCGATCGAGAACGCCTTCCACGTACCGCCGGTTCCCCCCTCTCCGGGGAGCAGCACGGCTCTGAGCCTGCGCGGCGGCCGCCTCAACGTGACCCACGTGTACCAGGAAGGTGTCTTCAACGCGGCGGAGCACCACATCTTCCGCGACCAGCTGCGGACGGATCTCCTGGGAGAGTGAAGGGCGTCAAACACTTGCCCGCGTCTTCACGAGGAGCAGCGAGACCGGAGCGAACAGCAGCGCCAGCAGGATGCCAAGGCCCACCGTGAGGCCGATCGCCCTCAGCGCCGGGTGGAACGAGATCGCGAGGGTGCCGAACACGAAGACCGTCGTCGCGCACGAGACGAGCAGACTCAGCATGGTGGCGCCGAGCCGGTCGGGCTCGTCGGCGCTGTCGACGACGAAGATCCCGTAGTCGACGCCCATCCCCAGCACCATGATCAGGCTCATCACGTGGAGGAGGTTCACCTCGACGCCCGTGATCGAGAAGACCTCGAGGAGCGCGATGGCGACCAGGGCCGCGGGCAGGAAGGCCGCCACGCTCGGGCGCCAGCGCCGGTAGCGAAGCAGCAGGAGCAGTAGCACCAGGCCGCCTCCGACGAGCATCTGTCGGAGCGTGGTGCGCCGGAACTCGCCGTAGACATCGTTGATGAAGGTGCGGTTGTCGAAGAGATAGACGCCCGGCAGGTCTGCGATGGCAGACTCGATCGCCTCCACCGAGTGGACGCCGCGCAGGTAGATGGCGACGGCGGTGCGGTCGCCCAGGGCGAAGATCCACGGCGAGAGCAGATCGCCCAGGCCAGACGCCTCGAGCTCGGCGAGCGTCAACGGCTGCGGGGCGGACTCGAGATAGAGCGCGAACTCGGCGAAGGCGTCGGGCCGGAAGCCCTCTTCGGCGAAGGCGGTCTGAAGCCTCGCGCCGAGATCCGCATCCGCCTGCTCGGCGAGCGCAGACAGGTTGCGGCGCTGGAGCTCCTGAGACCAGAGGAGCGCGTGGAGCGAGCGCATCCCGTCGAGGCCGCCGTCCCGCACGACGCCCTCGAGCCGGCGGTGGATCTCGTCGTTGAGGGCGACCGCAGCCTCGACGTCGGGGGCGGTGGCGATGACAAAGCGACTCGCGTCGAAGCGGGAGATGCGCTCGCGGACCCGGCGGTCCTCTTCGAAGAGGGCGGGGTCGAGATCGCCGAGCTGGGACAAGTCGTCCACGAACTGGAGCCGTGGCAACACGAGGGGGGCCAGCAGGACCAGCGCCACCGGCAGCGCTGCGAGCGCGCGCGGACGGGCGCGCAGACCGATCACTCCGCGGCCCAGGAGCGACGCCAGCCGCGCGGCGCGCGGGGGTACGCGCCGCGCGCGGCCGAACAGGCCGAGGAGACCGGGCAGGGCGACCAGGGTCATCGCGAGGGCGGCGCCCAGGCCGACGATGGCGAAGAAGCTCATCTCCCGAAACGCGGGGAACGCAGTGAGGGCGAGCCCGACGAAGCTCGCCATGGTGGTCGCGGCGCCGAGGGTCAGGGTTCCCCGCAGCCGGCGGGCGGTTCGCTCCGGCGTCTCGGAAGGCGGCGAGAGGCCGTGATGGATCATCAGGTGGATCGAGTAGTCGATGGCGACGCCCATCATGGCGGCGCCGAACGCCATGGTGAGGCCGTCCAGGGTCCCGAATACGAGCAGACCCAGGGTGGTCGCCACCAGGATTCCCGACGCGGACGGCACGGCCACCAGGATGAAGCGCTGCAGCCCGCCCACGAGGCTCATGAAGATCAGAGCCAGGCCCACGGTCGAGCAGGCGCCGATCCAATAGATGTCGCGCTTGATGCGGCGCTCGGACTCGACGGCGAAGCGGTTGGCGCCGCTCATCTCGAGCACAAGGCCGCCGCCCCGGGACTCGGACAGCGCTTGGAACGAGCTCCGTACGAAGTCGAGGAGGGGGCCCTGGCTGGCCGAGTCGAAGGCGGATTGGCGGGTCGCCAGGAGCACGATCGCGAAGCGACCGTCGCGGGAGACGAACTGACCGCCCTCCATCCGGATCGCGGACTGGCTGCCGCGGAAGCGCTCGACGATGCGCCGGAAGGCCCCGATCGGATCCGCGCCCGCCAGCTCCTCCAGCAGGGTCGAGGCGGGAAGGGCCAGGTCGCGCTTGAGCGCCCGGGCCCGGCTGCGCAGTCCGTCCTCCGAGAGGAGCTCGGGGATCTCCCGCTCCGGATCTTCGGACAGAAAGGCGTGTCGCCGTGGGAAGTAGAGCTCGTAGAGGGACCGGAGCGACTCGGTGTCGACGCCGGTGCGCACCCAGGCGACCTCTGGGCGCTCGGCCAGGCGCTCCGCCAGCTCGAGCGCCGTCGCGCGGGCCGAGGCTGGATCGTCGCCGCCAATGGACAGCGCCATGGTGCGAGTGAGATCGCTGTCCGCCAGGCGCGCCGAGACCCGCGCTCGCTCCGAGTCGCTGTCCCGGGGCATGAAGTGCAGGACATTCGTCTCGATGCGCAGGTGCAGCGCGCAGTAGATCGCCATGCCGATCAGGCTGACGAGCAGACCGGCACGGACCGCGCGGAGCCTCACCGGTCGGCGGCGGGCTCGGCGGAGGAAGTCCGGAAGGCCCGCCGGATCTCGTCTTCGCTGAACGGGCGATCTACCTCCACGGCGGTGAAGGTCGTTACGGTGCGGTCCCCGTCGGTCTCGGCCACTTCCATCTGGCGGAGCGCGGTGCCGTCGCCGCGCAGGGTGATCCGGGCGATCAGGTCCGACGCCGGCTTCGTCCGGGGCACCAGGGACAGGGTCCAGCCCTCGCCTCCGGACTCGAACTCGGGCTCGTACCGGCGCCGCAGCGCCTCGAGGTCACCGTTGAAGAGCACGATGAAGTTCTCGACGAAGAGCCGGGCCACGGGGTTGCCCGAGAGATCCACCTCGACGTCCCCGGCCTCGTCCCACAGCCGCATCGCGCTTCCGTCCACGATCAGCGCGGAGCGGCTGGGGCTCCGGGTGTGTCGCGCCATGCGATCCGGGGGAATGAAGTAGAGGGTGCCCTCGCTCACGATGGGAGCCGAGAGGAGACTGACGTCCTTCACCTCGCGGAACTCGGCGAGTACGCCCGCGGTCCCCGCCATGCCGCGCATGAGCTCTTCCAGGGTCAGGCTCTCGAGCTCCGTGGCCCAGGCCGGGGCGCAGGTGCCGGCGGCGACGAGGACGAGCGACGCGAGCAGTCGGATCGGGCGCTTCATGGGGACCCGGGCGCAGGCCTAGCGGCGCGTCCACGAAGTGCGGCGGCCACGCGACTCCAGCGAGACGGAGGGCTCCCCCGAGAGGAGCCAGCGAAGGAACTCGAGAGCGTCGGGCCACGGCCGCTCTTCCGACGGGGAGGGTGCATCGCCGCCGCCAATCCGGAAGCCCAGCCGTGTGCCCTCGCCCCCTGTCGTCAACAGGAGCGCCAGACCGTAGGAGGCCGGCACCTCGTCGCACAGCGGCGCGAACGTGGGCGCCAGCGGCACGTCGCCCAGGATGAGCAGCACCGGCCGGTCCGGTTCGCGCTGCAGATGGCAGAGCGCCTCGACGAATCCGCCGAGGAAGGTGTCCCCCTGGGCTGCCAGCGAGCTCGACGCTTCGCGATTGCCCGCGGCGATGGAGAAGAGCCCGGCCTGGGCGTTGTGCACCGTGTGGCTGAACTTCATGGGCGAGATCTTCTCGCGCGAGACGACGGCCTCGATCAGATCGATGGACTCGTTGATGCTGCCGTGGCGAGACGCGAATACCGTGCGCACGTCTCTGCGCCGCGCCTCGTCGCAACAGTCGAAGGCCGCCGTGACCACGATCCGGGTGAGCGGCGTGCAGCGCCGCCGCAGCATGGCGGGGATGAAGCGAGCATCTGGCGGGCCGCCGTCTCCGATGCGGCTCGGCGCTGCGGCCCACTTCCGCCAGGCGTCCCGGTCCACGAGCCCGGGTGCCCAGGCCGACCAGGCTTCGACGGTGGCGGCGATCTCGGGATCCGGTCGGACCGTCGGCTCTACTGCCGGCTCTGCGGCCTCGCTGACGCCCAGCACCAGCGTGCAGTTGTTGCCTCCGAACCCGAACGAGTTGGTCATTACCAGCGCGCCGCTGTCGCAGCGCACGGACTCCCCCTTGGCCGCCAGGTGGATTTCCGCCAGCTCCGGGTCGCGCACCCCGTCCCAGCAGTGGGGCACCAGCGGGAGCTCTCCCCGAGCGCCGCGAACCGCGTCGAGCATCAGCCAACAGAAGCCCGCCTCCATGGCCCCGGCGGCGCCCAGGGTGTGGCCGACGAGGGATTTGCTCGAGCTGCAAGGAAGAGCGGGCCCGAACACGCGCGAAGTGGCCGCGCACTCCATGCTGTCGTTGAGGGGCGTGCCGGTCCCGTGGAGATTGAGGTAGTGGACAGCGCCGGGCTCCACGCCGGCGTCCGAGAGGGCGGCGCGCATGGCCGCCTCGGCGCCGAGTCCGTCGGGATCGGGCGCCGACATGTGGTGCGCCTCGCTGGACTCCCCGACGCCGCGCAGCTGGACACCTCCGGCTTCGGGGGTCACCAGGAAGAGGGCGGCTCCCTCGCCCAGGGTCAGGCCCTTGCGGTTGACGCTACACGGATTGGTGAGCTCGTCGGAGATCGCCTGGAGCACCGAGAAGCCGTTGGTCGTGAGCCCGCACAGCGAGTCCACGGCGCCGGCGACGACGGCGTCGCAGAGGCCCAGAGCGAGGAGCGAGCGCGCCGACGCCAGGGCCCGGGCACCCGAGGAGCACGCCGTCGAGAGCGAGAACACCGGACCCGAGACGCCGAGCCAGTCCGCGACGAAGCCCGCCGCTCCCCCGAACTCGAGCTGGTCGTAGTGGAAGGAAGGGTCCAATCCGCCGGTCTCGGCCTTGTGCCGGAGCGCCGCCTCCGCGTCACCGACCCCCGAGGTACTGGTCCCGACCACCACACCGACCCGGGTCGGCCCGACCGCGCGGATCGCCTCCCGGATCGGCTCGTCGATCTGTTCCAGGGCCGCCAGCGCGAGCCGGTTGTTGCGGCACGCGTAGCGCCGGAGGCGCTCCGGGATCTCGGGAAGCGGTCCCTTCACTTCGCCCAGGAGGAGCGTGCGGCCGGGCACCAGATCGTCCCGTTCCCGGAAGCCCGACTGGTCGCCGGCGAGCAGCCGCGGCGCGATCTCTTCGGAGCCGCTGCCAAGGGCGTTGATCATGCCCATGGCAGCGAGTCGACAGGGGGGACGCAGCGCGGTTGTCAATCGTTTCCCCTCGGTGCCCAGGACGGGCGGGAGTATACTGACGGCGAACGGTGGTTTCACCGATGACCGCTGGCATCCCGCTGCTGCTTCTCGCCGCCGCGTTCACCGCGGTCGTGGGCTGTGCCCCCGGATCCGGGCCTCGTTCCGGAGACGAGGCGGCGGCGATCCCGGCGAGCAGTCCCCTCTCGCGGGTGCGGCTCGGGATGAGCGACGTCCGGGTGCGCGAGGTCCTGGGCGATCCGGATCACGCCGTCGCCTATGAGACCGGCAAGCGCTGGATTCCCTTCTACTGGGGCCCCGATACGCGGCGCACGGACTGGCTGTACCGGGGCATGGGCCGCGTGGTCTTCTCGCGCAACCAGTACTCGGGCGCACTCAAGGCCATCCGCGTCGACTACGACCCGCGGGAAGAGGCTGGTCTCTAGCTCCGCGAGGACGCGAGGTCTCCTCCTGGGGGCGGGTGGGGGTCGTCGCGCTCCGGGCCTCTCATCCGGTGACAAAGCGTGGCTTGAAGCGGATCTGGGCACCGTGCCGACCCACAAGCCTCGGGGGGTGGGCATCGGGGGTGCTGCAAAGGTCCTGGGGGTTGCTGAATGGTTCCGGTCAGGGCCTTGAGGCCCTCCGCGCGACGACCCCCACCCACCCCCTTACAGGAAGCGCTTCGCGCCGTAGGAAGAAACAGCCTTCCGTCGAGGGTCAGTGCCACAGAGGCAACGGGCGACCATGGTAGGGCCAGGCACGGCCCGATGCGGCAAGGAAGCGTGCACGGCAGTCGTTAGACCTCGGGGCACAGACGCGACCGCGCAGCGAGGCCACACCAGGCTTCGCCTGGTGTGAGCTGAGCGAAGTTCAGAAGGCTGGAGGCGCGGCTCGGTGTAGGCTGTCCCCATCGGGGCTAATGTCTCCGCCGCGATGAAGCCCACCGACGCCTTCGTGGATGAAGTCCGCATCACCGTGTCCTCGGGGCGCGGGGGGGACGGGTGCGTGAGCATGCGGCGGGAGAGGTTCGTGCCCCGGGGCGGGCCGGACGGTGGCGACGGGGGGAAGGGCGGAGACGTGGTGCTGGTGGCCGACCCGGGCCTCAGGACGCTGCTCGACTACCGCTACCGCCGCGAGATCCGCGCCGATGCGGGGGCCCGCGGACAGGGCGCGCGAAAGAACGGGGTGGCCGGGCGCAACGTGGAGCTGCGCGTTCCGGTCGGCACGGTGGTATTCGACGAGGGCGCCGGCGGAGAGCAGCCGCTGGTCGACCTGTCCGAGGACGGCCAGTGCTTCGTCTTGGCCCGGGGCGGCGGGGGCGGTGCGGGCAACTCCCACTTCGCCACCTCGACGCGCCAGGCGCCCGACTTCGCCAAGCCGGGGCAGCCGAGCGAGACCCGCTCCCTTCGCCTGACCCTGAAGCTCGTGGCGGACGTCGGTCTGATCGGTCTCCCCAACGCGGGGAAGTCGACGCTCCTGCGTCGCATCTCCGCCGCCCGGCCGCGGGTGGCGAGCTATCCGTTCACCACCCTGGTGCCCTCGCTCGGCGTGGCCGAGCTGGACGACCGGCGCTTCGTCGTCGCCGACATCCCGGGGCTGATCGAGGGCGCGAGCAAGGGCGTCGGCCTCGGTGACCGGTTCCTGCGCCACATCGAGCGGACCCGCGTGCTGGTCCACCTGCTCGACGTCGGCGCCATGGAGTTCGAGGGACGCGACCCGATCACCGACTACGAGGTCGTCCGCAAGGAGCTGGGCCGCTACCAGCCGGCCCTCCTGGAGCGAACGGAGATCGTGGCGCTCAACAAGGTCGATGTGGTCTCGGAGCGCGGTCGCCTGACGGCGGTCGAGGACGCGCTGCGCTCGCGCTGCGCCGCGCTCGTGTGGACGTCCGGGGCCACCGGGGAGGGAGCACCCGAGCTGCTGCGCCAGATGGTCACCGCTCTCGACGCCGTCGGGAGCGCGGTGGGATCATGAACCGGCGCCAGCTCATGAAGCGCGTCCGGCGCGTGGTCGTCAAGGTGGGGAGCAGCACGCTGATCGGAAGCGGCGGAGTGCGCCCGCGCGCGTTCACCCAGCTGGCCCGCCAGGTCTCGGCCCTGATGGACGGGGGACGAGAGGTGGTGATCGTCTCCTCGGGCTCGATCGCCGTGGGCGCGAGCGAGCTCGGCTGGAAGCAGCTCCGCGGCTCGATCCCGGCGATGCAGGCCGCCGCCGCGGTGGGTCAGATCGGATTGGTCGAGCTCTACAAGCGGCGCTTCGGGAAGCTGGGAAGGCAGGTGGCCCAGGTGCTGCTGACCCGCGACGGCCTGGAGGAGCGCGAGCGCTTCTTGAACGCGCGGCACACGCTGCTCGAGCTCCTGCGGCTGGGCGTCGTTCCCGTGGTGAATGAGAACGACACGGTCTCGACCGAGGAGATCCGCTTCGGGGACAACGACAACCTGTCCGCAACCATCGTCAACCTGGTGGGGGCCGACCTGCTGATCATCCTGACGGATGTAGACGGTCTCCACGTTGCGAAGCCCGTGGCCGGAAGTCCCATCCCGCCCCTGATCGAGACCGTGGAGAAGATCACGCCGGAGATCCGCAGGGCGGCGGCGGGCTCCGACAGCTCCTTCGGTCGCGGCGGCATGATCACGAAGCTCGAGGCGGCCGGCGCTGCCGCGAAGTCGGGAGCGGCCACCGTGCTCTGCAACGGGCGAACCGCGGGCATCGTGGAGCGCGTCATCGACGGAGACGACGTGGGCACCCTCTTCCTGCCGGGCGAGCGCATGGCCAGTCGCAAGCACTGGCTGGCCTTCACCGCGCGCACGCGGGGCGAGCTGGTGATCGACGAAGGGGCGGTCCGCGCGCTCACGACCCGCGGACGGAGCCTCCTGCCCGCCGGCGTCGTGGAGGTCCGCGGCCGCTTCCGCATCGGCGACTCGGTGGCCTGCGTCGACGAGGGTGGACGCGAGGTGGCGCGCGGGCTGACCGCGTACCCGGCCGAGGCGGTGGCTCGCATCCAGGGGCACTCGACAAGGGAGATCGCGCGGGTGCTAGGATATTCGAACGGCGACGAGGTCATCCACCGCGACGATCTCGTCCTGGTGGAGCCCCGCGGATGAGTCTCGAGCGGCAGATCCTGGAGCTGGCGGAGCGGGCCCGGACCGCCTCGCGCGTCACGGGCGAGCTCGGCACGCCGGTCAAGAACGCGTGGCTCCAGCGCGTGGCCGAGCGCCTGGAGGCGGGCCGCGAGGCCATCCTCGAGGCCAACGCCCGCGACATGCGCGAGGCCGAGGCGGCCGGTGTGTCGAAGCCGCTCGTGAACCGGCTCGCGCTGTCGGAGAGCAAGTGGCGCGACATGATCCAGGGCGTCCGCGACGTGGCCCACCTCGAGGACCCGGTGGGGGAGATCAGCGAGATGCGGGTCCGCCCCAACGGGCTGCGCGTGGGCCGTATGCGCATCCCGCTGGGCGTCGTGGCCATGATCTACGAGTCGCGGCCGAACGTTACCGTGGACGCCGCGGTCCTGTGCGTGAAGGCGGGCAACGCCGTCATCCTGCGCGGCGGATCGGAAGCGATCCACTCGAACCGCGCGCTCGGCGAGGAGCTGCGCGCGGCAGCGCATGACGTCGGCCTGCCCGAGGACGCCGTTGTGGTCGTCCCCACCACGGACCGCGCCGCCATCGACGTCATGCTGCAGGCGGACCGCTTCATCGACCTGATCATTCCGCGCGGCGGCCCGGGCCTGATCCGGAAGGTGCAGCGGGAGTCGCGCATCCCGGTCATCGCCCACGACAAGGGCGTCTGTCACGTCTACATCGACGCCAGCGCGGACGCAGAAATGGCCCGCCGGATCGCCATCGACTCGAAGCTGCGCCAGATGGCCCTGTGCAACGGGCTCGAAACGATCCTTTGTCACCGAGAGGCCGCGCACACCGCACTCCCCCACGTCCTCAAGGGGTTGCACGAGGAGGGCGTGGAGATTCGCGGCTGCCCGGTCACGTGCGAGGTGTTCGGCGGGACCAGGCCGGCGTCCGACGAGGACTGGGTGGCCGAGTACCTGGCGCCGATCGTGGCCGTGCGCGTTGTGGACGGACTCGACGCCGCGATCGAGCACGTTCGCGACTACGGCTCCGAGCACACCGACATCATCGTGACAAACAACTACGCGAGCAGCCAGGAGTGGCTGCGGCGGCTCCACTCCTCGGTGGTCGGCGTCAACTGTTCGACGGCCTTCTCCGACGGATTCCGCCTGGGTCTGGGCGCCGAGATCGGCGTGTCGACCTCGAAGCTGCACGCCTTCGGGCCCATGGGCCTGGAAGGTCTCACCACGCGCAAGTTCGTGCTCTACGGGGACGGTCAGCTCGGCGAATGACCGCGCCTGACGCGGGAAACGCGGTTGGGGTGTACGGCGGGACCTTCAACCCGATCCACCTGGGACACCTCCGAGCCGCCGAGGAGGTGGCCGAGTGTCTCGGGCTCGAGCGGGTGATCTTCGTACCGAGCGCCCGCCCGCCCCACAAGAGCGACGGCGAAGAGATCGCCCCGGCCCAGCAGCGCTTCGAGTGGGTAAAGCTGGCGGTGGCGTCGAACCCTCGCTTCGAGGTGGACCCCATCGAGGTCGAGCGCGAGGGACCCTCCTACTCGGTGACCACGCTGGTGGAGCTGCGCCGACGCCTGGCGCCCGCCGTCCCGGTCTTCATCATCGGCCACGACGCCTTCTGCGAGATCGGAACCTGGCGCGAGCCGAAGGCCCTGTTCGCGCTGGCCCATTTCGCGGTGATGACGCGACCGCCGGAGCGGGACGGAAGACTGGCGGCGTGGCTTCCGGAGTACATGCGCGACGAGATCGAGTTCGACGAGGACGGGCTCTCGGGGCGACATCGCGTGTCGGACCACTGGATCCGTGCGGTCAAGATCCGCGGGCTCGACGTCTCCGCATCGGGAATTCGCCAGCGGATCCGCGAGGGACGGTCGACCCGCTACTGGTTGCCCGAGCCGGTGCGCCGCGAGGTGGAGAAGAGCGGCTGCTACCGGGACCGCGCGGAGGCCCGCCCGTGAGCGCGCTGGGCCGCGTGGAGAAGGCGCAGCTCATCGTGGACGCGGCCCTCGAGCGCAAGGCCGAGCGGCCCGTCGCCCTCGACATGCGCGAGGTGAGCTCGATCGCGGACACCTTCGTGCTCGTCACGGGACGGTCGAGCCGCCAGGTCCGCGCCGTGGCCGACGGCATCCTCGAGCGCCTTCGCGCGCTCGGCGAGAAGCCGCTCGGTGTCGAGGGCATGGACGAGGGCCGCTGGGTACTGCTGGACCTGGGCGACGTGATCGTGCACGTCTTCGAGCCCGAGGTGCGCGAGCACTACGACCTGGAGCGCCTCTGGAGCGACGCGCCGCCGCTGGACCTCCAGCTGGGACCCGAGGCATCCCTGCAGGAGTCCGCGCGATGAGCGCGGGGCGCGGGCCGGTGATGCTCGTCGTCCTGGACGGCTTCGGCATCGGCGACGGCGGCGCGTCCGACGCCACCGCGGTGGCCCACGGCGTCTTCTTCGCCGACGCCGCGAACCGCTACCCGACGGCCCGGCTCGAGACCTCGGGCGAGGCGGTGGGCCTCCCGCCGGGTCAGATGGGGAACTCCGAGGTCGGCCACATGACCATGGGGGCGGGCCGCATCATCGAGCAGGACATGACCCGGATCTCCAGGGCGCTGGCGCTGGGAGAGCTCGAGCAGAACGCCCCGTTCCAGGCCCTGCTCGCCGCGCTCGAAGCGAGCGGCGGGACCGTTCATCTGATGGGCCTCGTCTCCGACGGCGGCGTGCACAGTCACCAGGAGCACCTATGCGCGCTCCTCGACGTCTGCCGCCAGCGCGAGATCCCGGTGGCGGTGCACGCCTTCCTCGACGGCCGCGACACGCCGCCCCGCTCCGGACTGGGCTACGTGAAGGAGCTCGTCCCCCACGTGGAGCGCGCGGGTGGCCGGGTGGCGACGGTGATCGGGCGCTACTACGCCATGGACCGGGACAACCGCTGGGACCGCATCCGGCGGGCCTACGACGCCATCGTGTCGCGAAAGGGCGTCGCGGCTCCCAGCGCGGCGGCCGCCGTGGAGCAGGCCTACGCCCGGGACGAGGGCGACGAGTTCGTGGTGCCCACCGTGGTCGAGGGCGGGCGCGCGCTCGAGGATGGCGACGGCCTCTTCTTCTTCAACTTCCGCGCCGACCGCGCCCGCGAGCTCACCAACGCGATCACGGGCGCCGCGCCGGACCGCTTCGCGGGTCAGCTCGAGCGCGAGCGCGTGGTCGACCTCGCTGGCTTCCTGTGCATGACCGAGTACGACTCGGAGTACCAGCTGCCCGTCGCGTTCTCGAGAGAGATCCCGCACGACATCCTGGGCGAGATCCTGGCCCGGGCCAACCTGTCGCAGCTCCGCATGGCCGAGACCGAGAAGTATGCCCACGTGACATTCTTCTTCAACAGCGGCCTCGAGCAGCCCTTCCCCGGCGAGGACCGGGTCCTCATCCCGTCACCGCGGGACGTCCACACCTACGATCACAAGCCGGAGATGAGCGCCTTCCAGCTGACCGAGACCCTGCTCGGACGCATCGAGGAGGGCGGCTACGACTTCATCCTGGTCAACTACGCCAACCCGGACATGGTCGGGCACACGGGCATCCTGCCCGCTGCGGTGAAGGCGGTCGAGACCATCGATGCCTGCCTCGACCGGGTGATGCGCGCCGTGCTCGAGCGGGGCGGCCAGGCCCTGGTCACCGCCGACCACGGCAACTGCGAGCTCATGACCGACCCCGAAACCGGCGAGCCCCACACGGCCCACACCACCAACCCGGTGCCGATCTACTGGGTGACCCGCGATCCCGGCGGCCGAAAGATCCGCGACGGAACCCTCGCGGATCTCGCCCCGACGATCCTCGAGTTGCTCCGGCTTCCGCTCCCCGAGCAGATGACGGGCCGCTCGCTGATCGCATAGTCACGGGCGCGGTCTTCGTCCGGACGATGGGCGGGAACCTCGCGACAAGCGGGCGATCGACAGTACACTCGCGCCAGCCCCGGTCCCGCGCAGGGCCCAGTGACCCATCCCTGGTCCGCTTTCCTCGATCTCCTGCTCCCTCCTCGCTGCGCCGACTGCGGCGTGCGCCGCCCGGCCGACGACAGCACGTGCCGGCCCGATGACGGGCTGTGCTTACGCTGTCGCGAGCGACTGCCGTGGCTCCCGGACCACCAGACAGGTCCGTCGGTGCCAGCGCTCTCGGACTGCGTCGCCGCGGTCGCCTTCGCCGGCGACGCCGAGCGCTGGATCCGGCGCTTCAAGTACCCACCACGCGGACTCGCGGGACTGGATCCCGGGCCCGGGGCGGTAATCCGGGAGCTGGCGCGAGAGGTGGCCCGCCGCGCGCCCGGACCGCCGCCGAACCTTGTCGTGCCGGTGCCCCTGCATCCGCGCAAGCTGCGCGCCCGCGCGTTCAACCCGGCCGCGTTGATCGCGCGAGAGATCGCGCGCACCCGAAAGGCCCGGTTCGCTCCCCGTGCGCTCTCGCGGGTGCGCGACACCGAGAGCCAGACGGGTCTGGACCGCCGCGCGCGCGCCCGCAACGTGGCCGGCGCGTTTCACGCGCGGGGACCCGCACCCCGCGACATCTGGCTGGTAGACGACGTGGTCACCACGGGCGCCACGTTGGCAGAGGCCGCGCGCGAGCTGCGCCGCGCGGGCGCGCGCCGCGTCGTGGGCGTGTGCCTCGCCTGGACCCGAAGAAGCCCCCGAGCGGACCCGGGCTGACGCTACTTCGAAGCGTCCGACGTCCCGTGCACGGTCTCGACGATCACCTGGCGGAGCCGCGCCGGATCGACCGGCTTCTTGAAGACGACGCCGGTCAGACCCCGCATCTTGCTGCGCTTGATGATGTGGTCCTTGTCGTAGT
>JAPUKG010000124.1 GCA_027295775.1 Pseudomonadota bacterium | reverse complement strand
CGGCACTCGGTCGCTAGCCCTGATCCGAAATTGGAAACGGGTCCCGGACGCCCCCCTCGCCGCATCTGGAGCATTCCCCGCCGTACGCAATTTCGCATCGGCGCTAGCTGCCGTGAGTCTCGGTGATCACTGGGATCAGCCGGCGCCGGTGCCGGGGAGCTCGGCGTCTCGGAGGGCGGCGAGGGGGCTTCGGGACAGGGCCGGGCGCGCGCTCGCCGCGCCGAGGGTCGCGGTGATGCCGAGGGTCCCGAGGGCGAGGCCCGCCAGTTCTCCAAGGGGCGGGTCGAAGTGCAGTGCGAAGACGAAATGAACCAGCGCCCACGAGGCCAGGAACGCCAGCCCCGAGCCCACCCCAGCGGCGATGGCGCCGAGTGCCACGGCTACGGTGACGGCGATGTTCCTGACGGTGCCCGACGACGCGCCCAGGGTGCGCAGCAAGAGCGCCTCGCGGGTGCGCTCGTGGCGTGCGGCGGCGGCGGCCGCGACCAGGATCGCGAGGCCGGTGGCGAGGGTGAAGAGCGCGAGCAGTCGGATGGCCAGGCCCACCTGCCCCAGCAGTGCGTCGAGGGCGCGTAGGATCACACTGGCGTCGAGGGCCGACACATTGGGGAAGAGGCCGATCAGGTCTCGCTGGAACTCGGCGCGCGCTTCGGCATCGGCGAGGCGCAGCAGGAAGACCAGGCTCTGAGGGGCCTGTTCGAGTACGCCCGGCGGAAACACGACGAAGAAGTTGACGCCGAGCCGTCCCCAGTCGACGGCCCGCAGACTGCGGACAACGGTCGGCACGCGAACCCCCTGGACGTCCCAGGTGATGCCGTCGCCGGGCTTCACGCCGAGGGTGCCGGCGATGTCCGTTTCGAGTGAGACCGCCGCGGGATCCGTCGCCGCCAGGTCTTCCGGCGTCCACCAGCGGCCCGCGACTACCCTCTCACTCACACGCAGGTCCGCGTTGTACGTCATCCGATACTCGCGCCCCAGCGCCCAGCGCAGATCGCGGTGGGTCTCCTCCTCGCCCAGCCGATCGCCGACCTCGCGGCCCGCGACCCATGCGATTCGCGCCGAGACCAGCGGCGCCCGTTCGACGATCCTGGCCCCGCGCTCGGCGGCGAACGCCTCGAGGGGTTCCACTTGATCCCGCTGGACGTCGAACAACACCAGGTTGGGTCGGCCGGGTCGGGTGTCGACGGCGATCTGGCGCAAGACGCTCTGGCCGACCCCCCGCAGCGTGGAGACGAGGAAGAGTGCGAAACCAACCGCGAGCACCGTCGCCACCGTGTGGTTGCGCGGTCGGAACAAGTTGGCGATTCCCTGCCGCAGCCAGAAAGGCGCGTTGCGCAGCCGGTGCCTCTGCAGCCACGTCGCGACCGCAGTCGCCGTCGCCGCGAGCAGGGCGAGCGCGGCGCCCAGGCCTCCTGCGAAGACCAGGCCCACGAGTGGGCTCGGAGCCTGCCAGATCGATGTCACCAGGAGACTGGCGGCCAGGGCGCCGATGAGCAGTGTTCGGCCCCAGCGGGGCCTCCCCTCGGTGGCGAAGTCTCGCCGCAGGGCGCGAAGGGGAGGAACCCCTGCCAGGTCGAGGAGCGGACCTGCCGCGAAAAGGATCGCGAGCCAGAGGCCGAGCGCGATTCCCGTCGCGATCGTCGTCGGCTGCACGGTCGGGTCGACCTCCACGGGAAGGAGCCCGGACAAGACCGAGGGCAGCGCCCACTGGAGCGCGACCCCCAGCGCCGAGCCGGCGAGTCCCGCCGCGGCCCCCAGCGCCAGGGCCAGCAGCCCGTAGGTGGCCAGGACGTCCCGCGAGCTGGCGCCCAGAGCGCGCAGCGTCGCCACCGTGTCGAGCTTCTCGCGAACGAAGACCCGCATACCGGCCCCGACGCCCACGCCACCCAGCGCCAGCGCCGCGAGTCCGACGAGACCCAGGTAGCGGGTGAGGGCTCCGAAGGTGCGGGTCAAGTCTTTCTGGTAGCTGGCGACGGTCTGCACGCGTACGCTCGCGGCGGCCAGGGTTTCGCGGTGGTTGTGGAGCCAGGCGCGGCGCGGTGCCTCGCTCGCCCGCAGGTAGACCATGTGCTCGACCAGGCTCCCGCGTTGGACGAGACCGGTCTCCTCCACATAGCGCCGTGCGATGAAGACCCGCGGCGCGATCTGGGTGCCCAGGCCGAAGGTGCCCGGCGCACGGGTGATGGTGCCGCGGACGCGAAACCGGGCCCGGCCCAGGGTCAGCTCGTCGCCGACCCGGGCATCGAGCTGGACCAGCAAGCTGCGGTCGACCAGCGCCGCGTGATCCGCGCCGGCGAGCTCTGCCCAGAGACCGGGCGGCTCGGTGCGGACCTCGCCGTAGAACGGGAAGGCGCCCTGCATCCCCCGGACGTCCACCATCCGGGTACGGCCCGAGCGCGGCGTGAGCGCCATCGAGGCGAACCGGGTGACGTGCGCGGTGTCCCTGCGCTCGCCGTGCACCAGCTTCGCGATGAGCGCTTCGACCGAGGCGTCGAGGGGCGCGCGGCTCGCCAGTCGCAGGTCGGCGCCCAGAAGCCGCCGCGATTGCGCGTCGACGGCGTCTCGCACCGTGGCGCGCA
>JAPUKG010000123.1 GCA_027295775.1 Pseudomonadota bacterium | reverse complement strand
AACGGAGCCGCTTGCGCGCCTTCGCGTCGGGCGTCTTGCCGTAGGCGATGAAGAGGACGCCCGAGGCGGGTCCCACACTGCGCATGCTCTTCAGCGCGCTCTTGATGTTGTCCTCGGTCCAGTCGGTTGGGACCAGCGCTGCGGTGATCAGGGGATCGCGCTCTTCCAGCACTGCGACGGCCTCGTGCACGTGGCTGACGCGGACCGGCGTCACGTCCACGGCGACCAGGCGCTCCATCAGCGGGCCTGCGCCGTCTCCGCTCTCCAGGACGAGGATGTGGTTCGTGCCGGGCAAGTGGCCACCTTCCCGCACTGAAATCGGAGGATCTACCGCGGACCTTGATAGGCGACGGGCTCGTCGAGTTCGCGGTTCAGCCGTTGTCCGCCCCGAGGCGCTCCATTCGCTCGTACGGAGTGGGGTGGCTCGGGTCGAAGCGGGCGATCCGGCGGCGGAGACGCCGCGTGCTGCGAGCCGAGAGAGCCAGTTCGTGATCGGCAAGGAAGGCCTCCAGGTGACTGTCGAGAAACCCGATCGCGTCGTCGCGCCCGAGCTGCTCCGGATTCCAGCTCAGCTCTCGGAGACGCAGCCACAGCGGATACCGGGGCACCAGCGCTCCGAGCGCCAGGGAGACCTCGACGAACAAGTGCTCGAACCGTCGCCGATCCACGTCGTCCTCCGGCCCCCTGAATGAGTGGGAGCCGGAGGTGTGTTGTGTCAGCCCCAGTTTGACTTCAGACGAAGACGCGACTTCAGACGAGCGCGGCGAACAGCGTCGAGCAGACCATGCCCAGGCCCGCCGCGGCCAGCGCCAGTGGAATCTGCGTGCGCACGTGGTCCATCAGGTCGCAGCCCGTGAACATGCTCGAGAGGATCGTCGTGTCCGAGATGGGCGAGCACTGGTCGCCGAAGACGGCGCCGCCCAGCACCGCGCCGAAGCAGATCTGCAGGTAGGTCGGATCCGGCAGCAGGGTCCAGGCCAGAGGCATCGCCAGCGGGAACACGACGGCGTAGGTGCCCCAGGAGGTCCCGGTTGCGAAGGCGATGCCCATGCACAGGGCGCCGAGCAGGGCGGGCAGGGCGGCCGGCGGAATCTGTTGACCGATCGCCTCGACCACGTACGCGGCCGTGCCCAGCTCCTTGGACACGGTGCCCAGGGTGACCGCGAGGCCCAGCACCAGGGCGCCCAGGGTCATCTGCCTGCAGCCGTGCAGGATGCCTTCGAGGATCTCCCGCACGGGCATGCCCCTCACGCGGGCCAACACGGCGGCCGAGAGCACCGAGCACAGGAACGCCTCGTTGATCCAGTTCTCGTCGATCAGCGCCATGGGCAGGACGGCGAGTCCCAGCAGCACGCCGAGGGGCACGACGAAGTCGGCCAGGCTCGGCGTGTAGGGTGTGGCTGCCGTCGCGCTGGTCGTGGGCTCGGGGCTCGGCACGAGCATCGGCTCCGCTCCCGGTCGATCCAGCAGGCCCTCCTCGAGCGCCCGCCGCCGTGCCCGCGCCATGCCGCCGCCGATCCAGGGCAGCCAGCCGACGGACATCAGCAAGGTGGCCGTCACCGCGAACCAGGCGTAGAAGTTGTAGAAGATCGAGCTCCAGAAGAAGCGCACGCCCGCCGCCGCGTCGGCCAGGATCGGCACGGTGCCCGCCACCAGCCCGGCCACGTAGAGGGGCCAGGCGTTGAAGGCGGCCAGGGTGGCGATCGGAGAGGCCGTCGAGTCCACCACGTAGGAGAGCTCTTCGTGGCTCACCCGGTAGCGGTCGGCCACGGGCTTCGCCGTCGAGCCGGTGAGCACCGTGCTCACGGTGCCGCCCTGGTGGAAGACGACGCCCAGCAGCCAGGTGAACACCAGCGACGAGCGCCGCCCGCGCGCCACGCGCCCGCCCACCGTCTCGGCGAAGTGGCGCGCCGCGCCCGTCTTGTCCCACAGCCCGATGAGCCCGCCCAGGCACCAGAGGTAGATGAACAGGATCTGCGCGAAGTTCTTGGAGCCGATCGCCGGGAAGATGAAGCGCGTGATGGGATTGGCGTCGGCGTCGGTCTGGAAGAGCGCGACGGCGCTCCCGGTCAACACGCCCGCAAACAGGGCGAGCAGGACCTGCCGGGTGGCGAAGGCCAGGACGATGGTCACGAGAGCGGGAAGCAGCGAGAGCCAGCCGGGCTCGACGGTCTGCGGCATTCCGCGCATGGTACCGGTACCGCGCGGCTCTGCGAGGGCTTCAGGCCTCGGCCAGCAAGCTCCGGAGTCGCTGGCGCCCGCGGTAGGCGCGGCTCTTGGCGGCGGCTCTGTGGACGCCGGTCTCGGCACTGAACTGCTCGTAGCTGGCACCCTCGAGACTGCAACGCAGCAGCACCTCGCGCTCCTCTTCGGGCAGACGGGCGATGCCCGCGTGGAGTCGCTCGCTGTCCTGCCGGGTGGCCAGGCCCTCGGCGGGGTCGGGGCCGGGCTCGGGCCAGTCGGCCTCTTGCCAGTCGTGCACCGGGAGAGTGCGCCGACGGCGCCGGCCCTCGGCCCGCAGCCACATGAGTGACTCGTTGACGACGATGCGGTGGAGCCAGGTGGAGAGCCGGGCGCGGCCGCGAAACTGGTGGAGGTTGCGAAGCGCCTTCTCGAAGGCGCTCTGCACGATGTCCTCCGCGCTGTGTCGGTCGCGGGCGAAGCGCAGCGCCACGGACGTCAGGCGCGGGCGGAGCTCGTCGAACTGGCGGACCAGCACGTCGCGCCCGGACCCCGCCCCCGCCGAAGAGCCACCACAAGCACCGGCACGCGCTTCCCTCATACCCCGGCTTACGCTGGACCGCCTCTCCGGGTTACGATACGCCGGTCGCCGGCGGGTCGTAACCATGGCCGGGACCGGAGCGTATGGACTCGGACGAGACGCGCAAGGCACCCGCGGAGGCCGAGGGCGGCCGCGATGACGAGGCGCGCTGGCGGGACGGCATGGTCGCCGGCCAGGCGGGCGACCAGGCGGTCTACCAGAAGCTCCTGGAGGGTCTTCTGCCCGTGGTGCAACGACTGGTGAAGGCGCGGCTCGCCAATGCGACCATGGCCGACGACGTCGTACAGAACGCGCTTCTCTCGATTCACCGGGCGCGGCACACGTACCGGCCCGAGCGGCCGTTCGGCCCGTGGATGCGCACCATCGTGCGCAACGCCTGCATCGACGCGCTGCGCCAGAGCGGGCGGCGCCAGGAGCGCGAGGTGTCGGTGGACGCGGAGCTCCCGGCGCCCCGGGACGGTTGGGGTGCCGTCAGTGCGCAAGAGCGCCTCGAGCGGGCGGAGCTGTCGCCCGAGCTCGAGCGGGCGCTGGACGCCCTGCCGGTCAGGCAGCGCGAGGCGGTGGAGTGGCTTCACGTGGAGGGGCTGAGTGTCGCCGAGGCGGCGCTCCGCGCGGGGGCCTCGCCCGGCGCCATCAAGGTCCGAGCGCACCGGGGCTACCGAGCGCTCCGGCTGCACCTCGAGAAGGAGCGCCGATGAGCCCCGACCGGACCCAGCGCTTGATCGGCGAGCTGGCGCGGGATCTGGCGCCGGTTCACCGCGTGCCCCGGTTGCGCTTCTCCGTCGCCATGGTGGTTGGAATCGTCGCCGCGACGGCGCTGATCGCGTTCTGGATGCAGGGCCTACGACCGAACCTGGCGGACGCGCTGCGCTTCGACCCGGTGTTTGGCGGCGTGTTCGTGGGTCTGGTCCTCACAGGCGTCGGTGCGGCGCTGGCCGCGGTAGCGGCCGCGACTCCCGGCCGCCAGCGCGTCGTGCGCGCCGGCGCGGCGACGGGCCTGGTCGGGGGACTCGGAGCGCTCGCGCTCTGTTTGGTCGGCGTGGCCGGAGCGGGATTCGATGCCGGTAGCCCCCTCTCGAGTGATCGCATGTGTCTCGGCCAAGTCTTCCGCCTGGCGATCTTGCCCTCCGTGGCTCTGGCGGTCGTGCTGGCCAGGGGCTGGACCTCTTCGCCGCTCGCCGCCGCGGCGCTCGCGCTGGTCGCTGGTGTGGCGCTCGGCGCCATGGTCACCCACCTCCTCTGCGTCTTCGGGGGTGCGCGTCACCTGCTGCTGGGTCACCTGAGCGGGTTGCTGCTGTTCACCGGACTGGGTGTGGTTCCGCTGGCGACCCTGCTGCGGCACCTGGCGCGGGCGCGCTGATGGCGAGCTTGCTCGAGCTGGCCTCTCGGCCCCGCGTCGTGCGCCGCGCACTCGGCTTTGCCGTCGTCGTCGGTGCGATCCTGATCGCGATCAACCACGGCGACGCCCTGGCTCGGGGCGAGCTGGACGCGACCCGGCTGCTCCAGATGGCACTGACGGTCCTCGTCCCCTACTGCGTCTCCACGCTCTCGAGCGTGGGCGCCCTGCGCGAGGCCGTGCGCGAGCGTCCCGACGCAGGCGACTGAGGCGCCGGCCGGAAGCGCCGCAGGCGCAGGCTGTTCAGCACCACCGACACGCTCGAGAAGGCCATGGCGCCCGCGGCGATCATCGGATCCAGCTTTCCCAGCGCGGCCAGGGGCAGGGCGGCGGCGTTGTAGGCGAAGGCCCAGAAGAGGTTCTGGGCGATGGTCCGGAAGGTCCGGCGCGCCAGCCGCAGCGCGGTGACGGCGGCCATCGGGTCGGCGCCGGGCAGGACTACGTCGCCGGCCTCGACGGCGATCTGTGCGCCGCTTCCGATCGCGATGCCCAGGTCCGCCCGCACGAGGGCGGGGGAGTCATTGATCCCGTCGCCGACGAAGGCGATTCGCCTCCCTTCCCGCTGCAGTCGCGCGATGTGGTCGGCCTTTTCGGCGGGGAGCGACTCGGCGACGACCTCGTCGATCCCCAGCGGGTCGGCGATCGCGCGGGCGGCGCGCGGTCCGTCGCCCGTGATCATGACCACGCGTGTGCCTTCGTCCCGGAGCGCGCGGACGGCGGCGGCGGCGGTCGGGCGCACGGCGTCGGCCACGCCGAGGACGCCGGTGATCCGGCCATCCCAGCCGGCCGCGAAGGTGGTCTGCCCAGCGGCTTCGAACTCGGCGCGCGCGCGCTCGAGGGCTTCGGGCCAGCCGAAGCCCAGCTCCTCGAGCCAGCTCGCCCGGCCGATGTGCACCGGCGCGTCGATCCCCTCGACCCGGCCGCGCACGCCGCGCCCCGGCACGGCTTCGACCTCGGTGGGTGGCTTCCAGCGCAGGCCTCGGTCGCGGGCGGCTCTGGCGACGGCCTGGCCGATCGGGTGGCCGCAGGCCTCCTCGACGGCGGCGACTGCGAGCAGGAAGCTCTCCTCGTCATCGCTGCAGGCGAGGCCCGCGACCTCCATCTCGCCGCGGGTGAGGGTCCCGGTCTTGTCGAAGACGACCGTGTCCACGCGGTGCGCGCGCTCGAAGACCTCGGCGCCCTTGAAGAGGACGCCCAGCTCGGCACCGCGCCCGCTCCCGACCATCACCGCCGTCGGCGTCGCGAGCCCGAGCGCGCACGGACATGCGATCACCAGGACCGCCACCGCCGCGCGCAGCGCATCGGCCGCCTCCGCACCGATGAAGAGCCAGGCGCCCAGCGTGAACGCGCTCAGCAGCAGGACTGCGGGAACGAAGACGCTGGACACACGGTCTACGAGTCTCTCCACCGGCGCCTTCGATGCCTGGGCCTCCTCGACGGCGCGCACGATCTGGGCCAGCGCCGAGTCGCTCTTGACGGCGCGGATGCGCCCCACCAGAAGTCCCTCCTGGTTCACCGTCGCTCCGTAGATGGGATCCCCCGGCGCCTTTTCCACCGGGATCGACTCGCCCGTGAGCAGGCTCTCATCGACGCTAGACCTTCCCTCGATCACGACGGCGTCGCCGGGCACGCCCTCGCCGGGCCGCACCACCACGACGTCGCCGGGCACCAGGGTCTCCGCCGGCACCCGCTGCTCCCGGCCGTCGCGGCGCACGAGCGCCTCCCGGACGCCGAGCGCGGCCAGCCCGGCGACGGCGCTCGATGCCCGCTGCTTGGCGCGAGTCTCGAGCCAGCGCCCGAACAGGATCAGCGTGACGATGACCGCACCCGTCTCGAAGAAGAGGGGGCCGCCCCGGACGAGCGCGGCCAGCGACGCCGCGTACGCCGAGAGCGCCCCCACGGACACGAGCGTGTCCATGTTGGCGCTACCGGCGCGCGCCCGCGCCCACGCGCCGCGATGGAAGACCCAGCCCGAGACCAGCACGACCGGCGTGGCCAGCAGCCACTGCAGCCAGCGACCGGCGTCCAGCTCCTGCCCCGACATGGCCAGGACGAAGAGGGGCGCCGTGAAGAGCGCGGCGCTGACCATTCGACGGCGCGCCTCGCGCACCGCCTGGGCCGCGTCCGCGTCGGTGTCTCGCGGGGTCGCCTCGTCGATCGGTGTCAGCTCGTAGCCCGAGCGCGACAGGGCCTCGCGGAGACGGTCGGCGTCGAACCCGTCCCCCTCGACGACGACGCGGGCCTCTTCCCGGGCGAGATTCGCCGCGGCGTCGATGACGCCCGCCTGCTGGCGCAGGGCGTCCTCCACTCGGGCAACGCAGGACGCGCAGTGCATCCCCTTCACCGCGAAGCGCAGATCGGTGCGCACTGTCTGGGGAGCTGCGCTCACGGGGCGCTGGGGTCCGCGCCGTCGTCGGGGCGGCCGGCCTCCACTCCGTGGGCCGGACCGGTGACCGCCGACGTGTACTTGAGGCTCTCGAGCAGCTCCTCGACGACCTCATCTCCCCGGCCCTCGCGGATCGCGCGGGGGACGCAGGTCTCGAGGTGGTTCTGCAGGAGGATCCGGTTGACCCGCTCGAGGGAGGCCTCCAGTGCAGAGACCTGCTTCATGACCTGCGGGCAGTAGCGCTCGCCCTCCACCATCTGGATCACCGCGTTCAGGTGGCCGCGGACGGTCTTCAGTCGATTGAGGGCGCTGCGCTTGTGCTGGGGCTTCACGGATGATCCTCCCGGCTCTAGAGTCGCGCGAAGATACCACCCCACCTGGGGTGGGGTCAAGCTTCTGCCCGCGCTAGGCTCTGCGGCTCCGTGAATACCACCCGCTTCCTGCTCATCCGCCACGCAGAGTCCGCGTGGAACGCCGCCGGCCGCTGGCAGGGTCACGGCGACCCGCCGCTCTCCGAGCGGGGCCGCCGCCAGGCAGCCGCGCTGGCCGAGAGGCTGGCTGGCGAGGGTCTGAGCTCTCTCCTGTGCAGCGACCTCCGGCGCGCGTTCGAGACGGCGGAGCTCCTGGCCATGAGGCTGGGGCTGTCGCTCCGGACCTCGCCGGTCTTCCGGGAGCTCGACATCGGCAGCTGGACCGGGCTCACGCGGGACGAGCTGGAGGCGCGAGCCAGGCCGGATCTGGCCACCTTCGAGGCGGGCGAGCCGGACTTTCGGCCCGGAGGCGGCGAGAGCCGAAGCGAGATCCGCGCGCGCGTGCGGGGCGGCGTCGAGGACCTGGCGCGACGCGATCCG
>JAPUKG010000122.1 GCA_027295775.1 Pseudomonadota bacterium | reverse complement strand
ACGCGTGGGGATGGCGCTAGAGCGTCACTACGGAGCCGAGCTCGACCGCCACCTCTCAGAGCTGGCCTTCCATTTCTTTCAGGCCGCACCCATTGCTGACCCGAAACGCGCACTCCACTTCTCGGAGCGCGCCGGCCGTTGGGCAAGCGACCAGATGGGGCACGAGGAGGCCGCCGAGCAGTACCGACGCGCGCTCGATGCGTTGGAGCTCATCGAGCCAATCGACGACGAGAGGCGGTGTGACCTGCTGACCGCGCTGGCCTTCGCCTGCTTTCGTGGGGGCCATCGAGACCAGGCGCGTGAAGCAGTAGATCGCGCGGCGGCGATTGCACGAACACTCGGAGATCCTGTGCGGCTGGCGAGTGCAGCACTAGCCCTCGAGCCCGGTCTGTTGGCAATTGAGGTTGGCATCGTCGACCTGTCCCTCATCGATCTCCTGCGGGAAGCGATTCACTCACTAGGAGACCGATCTCCCGCGCTGAAAGTCAGGCTCCTGGCCAGACAGGCCGCGGCGACCTATTGGACCGACTCAGGCGCAGGGACTGAGGACCTCGTTCAGGAATGCAGACAGATATCGCGGGCGAGCACTGATGCCGCTACTCGGATGCATGCTCTTAGCGCAGAGCTCTGGTCACTCTGGGCTCCAGAGGATCTCGCGCGAAGGCTGGAGGTCGGAGCCAGCCTGGTGAAACTCGCGGATGCAGCCGATCGAGAGATGGCGCCTGTATTCCGACTTTTCTTCATCGTGAGCCTGATCGAGAGCGGGGACGTCGCGGCGGCGGACCGACAGATCTCGATCTTCTCGAGGGCCGCTCAGGAACTCCGCCAGGCGCAGTCCCTCTGGTACGCCCAGCTCCTTCCCGGTATGCGGGCGCTCATGAAGGGCGACTTCGACGAGGCCGAGAAGCGCGCACAAGAGGCCCTTCGAATCGGGCGTCAAGTTGAGGACGCGAACGCGGAGCAGAGTTTCGCGGCCAACATCGCCCTGCTGCAGCTAGAGCGCGGCGAGCTGGAGGGCCTTGACCGAGGAGTCGATGCGATGGTGGCGCGCTATCCGGGCACTAGAATGTGGAACAGCGCGCGCCTCTTCATCTACACCGAGGTGGGGCGCACGGACGATGCGCGCCGCGAGCTTCGCATCCTAGCCGCGAATCGATTCGAGGACCTTCCAAGGGATGCCACCTGGCTCATGTGTATGGTCCTCAACGCACTGGTGTGCTCGACTCTTGGCGAGCTGACTCCGGCGGCCGTCGTTTATTCGAAGCTCTCGCGGTTCTCGCGGCACCATGTAGTTTCTGGCTTCGGAACGCTCTGCTGGGGCTCCGTCGCCCGCCCGCTTGGCTCTCTCGCCTCTACCCTGGGCCAGTGGGACGACGCCGAGGCCCACTTTGAGCTGGCCATCGCAAACAACGGCAAGATCGGCGCGTTGCCCTGGGTTGCTCATAGCCAATACGACTACACGCGAATGCTGATGCGGCGTGGGCGGCCGCAGGATCGCCGCCACGCGGCGTCGCTGGCGGAGGACGCGATGAAAACCGCACGTCGGCTGGGCATGAAGCGCTTGGAGGGGAAGCTAATTCGGGTCATGTGACGCCAGCTGCAGCCGCGCACATTGCCGGTGCCGCCGCGGCCGCTGCCGTGATAGGCTCATCCCAACGTCCCGGACCGGGGAGGTTTCGATGGCCCAGCGGGCAATCGAGCTCATCTTGATGCGGCAGCTTGCTAGCTCTCTCGCTCAGCCGATCCTCCTTTTGGACGCGGACGGGGATCTGCTCTTCTTCAACGAGCCGGCCGAAGCCTTGGTGGGCAGACGCTTCGACGATGTGGGGGAGATTCGGCGGGGCGAGTGGGCGATGCTGTTCAAGCCTTCCGAGGAGGACGGCACGCCAGTGAAGCGCGAGGATCTGCCCCTGCTCATCGCCATCGACAGGCAGGAGCCGGCCCACCGCAACTACTGGATCCAGGGGCTCGACGGTGTGCGCCGGAAGCTGGAGAGCACGGCCTTTCCGCTGGTGGGGCAGAGTGGCGAGTGCCTGGGCGCAGTTGGGCTCTTCTGGGAGATCGACTAGCGGTGAAGGTCACACTCTGGGGCACCCGCGGATCGCTCGCCACGCCCGGCCCCGAGTCCATCCGCTACGGGGGCAACACATCCTGTGTCGAGGTGCGCGGCGAGGACGACACGCTCCTGGTTCTGGATGCAGGCACCGGCGTGCGCCGCCTGGGCGACACGATTCGCCCCGAGATCGGCCGGGTGGATCTGCTGCTCACCCACCTGCACATGGATCACATCCAGGGGCTGGGCTTCTTCGAGCCGCTCTTCATGCCGGGGCTCTCGGTGCATATCTGGGGGCCGTCCTCCACGACCGAGGGTCTGCGCGAGAGGCTCCAGCACTACCTGTCCCCTCCCCTCTTCCCCGTGCGCCTGCGCGACGTCCCCTGCAAGCTGACCCTCCACGACGTGGTGCAGCGGGAGGACTTCCGGGTCGGCCCCTTCCAGATCAAGGCGGACCTCGTCTGCCACCCGGGTCCCACCGTGGGCTTCCGCATCCGCGAGAACGACCGGGTGCTGGCCTACATCCCCGATCACGAGCCGGCCCTCGGCATGCCGGACTTTCCGAGCGAGCCGGCCTGGCTGTCGGGCTACGAGATCGCCCAGGGGGCCGACCTGCTGATCCACGACGCGCAGTTCAGCGAGGACGAGTACCCAAGCCACGTGGGCTGGGGCCACAGCTCGATCCCGCAGGCGTTGGACTTCGCCCGGGCCACCGGCGTGAAGGCGCTCGTCCCCTTCCACCACGATCCCAGCCACTCGGACGAGATCATGGACGAGCTGTGGGAGAAGGCGAAGGCGGATCCCGACCTGCCCTTCGCGCTCGTGCCCGCCCGGGAAGGCGCGACCTTCGAGCTCTAGGGCTTGACCTCGGCGATCGGAACGGGCTCTGGCCGGACAGCCCCGTCGACGCGCCGCAGGCAGTGGATCTCGCGGTACCCGGCCGCGGCGATGGCGCGCACGCTCGCGCCCAGATTCAGACCGACGTGGTCGGGGCCGTGGCTGTCGTCGCCCAGAGTGACGGGGATGTCCATCTCGCGGGCGCGCTCGAGGATCGGCGGGATGGGATAGACGGGCCCGGCGTTCTTGCGGAGCGGGGCGGCGTTGATGTCGAGGAGCGAGCCGGCCGCGCTCACGGCCTCGAGGGCGCGCTCGATGTGGGGCCAGGTGCTCGGCGCAAAGCTCGGGTTCTGGCCCTGACACAGGCGGATGAGATCGAGGTGCCCGAGGACCTGCGGCCGGAGCGCCGTGGCCATCTCTGCCACCTGGTCGAAGTAGGCGCAGTCGAGGGCGTCGCGGCCGCCCAGATCGCGGGCGGCCTCCTCGAATAGCTCCACCGAGACGTCGATGGGCCAGTCGCCCACGTGGTGCACGCTGCCAACGACGTAGTCGAAGGGCGCCTGGCTGCGCAGGGCGCGCATGCTGTCCGCGAAGCAGTCCGGTGGCACGGTCTCCGTCTCGAATCCCACCAGGACCTCGAGGCGCCCCGCGAACGCCTCGCGCAGCTCGAGGGCGCGCCCGGCGTACGCGCGGAACGTGGCCTGCGTGTCCTCCGGCGTCAGGTCCTGCTCATCACTCTGGAGGTCGCGCGCGCGCTCCTTGGGCGCGTGCTCGGAGACGCCGTAGGTGGTGAAGCCCCGCTCCACGGCGGTCTCCAGGATCGTCTCCAGCGTGCCCTGCGCGTGGCGGCAGAACTCGCCCGAATGCCCACCGTGAAAGCTGAACCACGCCATGGGACGAGACTCACGCGTTAGACGGGCCGATCACTCGCGTGCGAGGAGTTCACGGTCACCTGGTAGCCGCTCGGGTCGCGGAGCTTGAACGAGCGGTGGATCGAGCCTACCTCGATCTCGCCGGGCTCGAAGCCGAGCTCGCCGTAGCGCTTTCGGGCCGCGTCGACGTCCTCGACCATCACATCGAAGGCTGCCGCGCTGCCCTCGGGCAGGGGCTCGTCGCTCTTCAGCAGCACCAGGTGCGTGCCGCCGCGCAGCTCCAGCACCGAGACCGTGTCGTGGGTCTCGATGATCCGCATCCCGATCTTCTCCCAGTAGTCAGTCGAACGGGGGAGATCCGTGGCCTTGAGGATCACGTGGCCCACCCAGGCGGCGGGCCGCTCGTCTTTGGCGGTCATGGCGTTGCCTCCCATTTCTTCTTCTACCACATGGCCCGGGCGGGGCGTGCAACGGGCCGCTGCGGCGTCTGAATCGGACCAGGTGGTAGAATGTGGTCCAACCGGGTGAGGGATGAGGGGGTGAGGACCGCCGATGACCGCACCGCGCCGACTCGATCAGATCGTGGACCACCAGGTCCGGCGCTGGGAGGTGGAGCGCCGGGCCACGATCCCCCAGCCGCGAGCCCCCTGTATCGCCCTCTCCCGCCACCCGGGCTCGGGCGCCGCCGAGCTGGCCCACCAGGTGGCCGAGTGGCTCGATTACGGCTGCTTCGGGATCGAGATCGTCGACCAGATCGCCCAGCGCGAGCACGTCCAGCGCAGCCTGGTGACCGGCCTGGACGAGCACGTACGCAGCGCGATCGACCGCTACGTGTTCGACTTCTTGCGGGGCGAGTCCTTCACCGAGACCGACTACCTGCGGCAGGTGGTGCAGGTCGTAACGACACTGGGCGAGCGGGGCATGGCGGTGATCCTGGGCCGCGGCGCACCCTTCATCCTGCCGCCGGACCGGGCGCTGCGCGTGCTCGTGACAGCCCCCGTCGTCGCCCGCAACGAGCGCATCGCCAAAGAGCACCGATTGTCACTCGGGGAGGCCGCGCTCCGGCGCGAGCACGACGACCGCGAACGTCTCCAGTTCCTGCGTCACGGCTTCGGGGTCGAGCCCGACGACCCGAGCCTCTACGACGTGGTGGTGAACACGGGCACCCTCAGCATCGAGGCCGCAGCCAAGGTGGTGATCGAAGGGCTGCGGCGCCGATTCCCCGTCGCTTAGCTCCCGCTAGGCTAGCCTGGGGCGTATGCGGATCTGGGTGACCGGGGGCAGCGGCTTCGTGGCGCGGCGGCTCGTGCCGCGACTCGAGCGCGCGGGCCACGAGGTGGTGGCCACGGACCGGGACGTCGACGTCGCCGACGCCGGCGCGATGGACGCGGCAGCGCGGCGCATCGCACCCGAGGCCGTGATCCACCTGGCGGCGTTGAGCTCGGTGGCGACCTCCTGGCGCGAGCCCGGAAACGTCTACCGGGTGAACTTCCTGGGCGCCGTGGCGCTGCTGCGCGTCGTGGAGGCGCGCTGTCCGGCGGCGCGGGTCCTCCTGGTGAGCTCCTCCGACATCTACGGGAGCGCGGCGCCCGGCGCGACGCCATTCGTGGAGAGCGACCCCCTGTGCCCCGCGTCTCCCTACGCTCGCACCAAGGCCGCCGCCGAGCTGCTCGGCGCCGACGCCGCCCGGCGCGGCCTCGACGTGGTGCGCGTCCGCGCCTTCTCGCACACGGGGGCCGGTCAGTCGGACCAGTTCGTCGCCTCGAGCTTCGCGCGCCAGATCGCGGAGATCGCCGCGGGCCGCGGCAAAGACGGCGCCCAGCTCCAGGTGGGGAACCTCGACTCGGTCCGCGATCTCCTCGACGTCGACGATGTCGTCGAGGCCTACGTTGGGCTCCTCGACCCCAGCGTTCCGACGGACGTCTACAACGTGGCCCGCGGCGAAGGCGTCGAGATCCGCACGATCCTCGAGACCCTGCTCGAGATCTCTGGCGTGAAGCCCGAGATCGTCCCTGACCCCAGACGCATGCGTCCCACCTCGTGGTCCGTGGGAGACGCCTCGAAGCTCCACGGCGTCACGGGCTGGGCGCCGCGCATCCCCCTGGCCGAGACCCTGCGCGGGCTGCTCGACGACTGGCGGCGCCGCATCGCGGGCGGAGAGTCCGCTTCGGTCAGCGCCTCATGAGCAGCGCCACCCAGTCCCCGCCGCCGTCCCGGGCGCGCCGCGCGCCGGCCGGACGAAGCCCGGCGCCGGCGAGCGCCGCTTCCACCTCGCCCTGCTCCCCGGCCAGGAGTCCCGACACCACCAGCGCGCCTCCAGCTCGGAGCCGGGCCGCAATCTCTTCCACCAGCGGCAGCAGCTCGCGCCGCAGCAGGTTCGCCACCACCAGGTCGAACTCGACCCGGCGCAGCGCCTGAATGGGACCCGCCCAGACCCGGAGCTGCTCGGCAAGACCGTTGGCGGCGGCCGCCGCCCGGGCCGAGTGCACCGCCACGGGATCGAGGTCGAAGCCCACAGCGCGTCCCGCCCCGAGCACCAGACCGGCCAGGGCAAGTACCCCCGAGCCGGTCCCGACGTCGAGAATCCGCGTGGCCGGACCGAGCTCGCCCTCGAGGGCCAACGCGTCGATCCATTCGAGGGCCAGCCGGGTCGAGGCGTGGCCACCGGTGCCGAAGGCCTGTCCCGGGTCGATGACCAGCTCCGCCTGCCCCGTCTTTAGCGCCCGCTCGACGAACGAGGGCCGCACCCGAAGTCGCGGCGAGACCTCGACGGCGTCGAGCCCGTCCTTCCAGCGCTCGGTCCAGTCGATGTCCTCGACCGGCTCGGGCGCAGTGACCTCTGCGCCCTTCCCCGCCCCGCGCCGAAGCGCCGCCGCGACCGCGTTCGCCGCCTCGGACGGCGCGTAGACGAGGATCACGGTGCCCCCGTCTCGCTCCTCCGCTCCCACCGCGCCGGCCTCGAAGGCGAAGGCCAGCGCGCGCTCTGCCTGCTCGGAATCGCGCGCGCGCAGGCGGATGCAGAAGATCGCTCCCTGGGCCATCGGCCTCGCCGCCCTCGGGCTCTCGGGTTGCTACTACGGACACCTGGGCGTGGGCCAGACCCGCCTCCTCCTGGCGCGCGAGTCGGTGAAAGAGCTGCTGGCCGACCCGGACACTCCCGACGCGCTCCACCGGCGCCTGCTCCTCGTCGGGGACGTGCGGGCATTCGCGGCAGAGCTGGGCCTGGACGTGCGCGGACAATATACGAGCTACGTCCCCTGGCCGGGAGACCGGGTGGTGACCACCGTGGTTGCCACCCGGCCGGGGGAGGTGGAGGCGCGCAGCTTCCGCTTCCCGATCGTGGGCGAGGTGCCCTACAAGGGCTTCTTCGACCTGGAGCGCGCCCAAGACGAGGCCGCGCAGCTCCGCGCCGAGGGGCTCGACGTCTGCCTGGTGCCGGTGGCCGCCTACTCCACGCTGGGCTGGATGGACGATCCCGTGACCGAGCCGATGCTCCGCAGCTCGGACGGCGAGCTGGTCGAGACCCTGATCCACGAGCTGGTCCACGCCACCGTCTTCGTCGAGAGCGAGCCGGACTTCAACGAAGGCGTGGCGAGCTTCATCGGCGAGGAGGGAGTGGTGCGCTTCTACACAGCGCGCGAGGAGTCGCCAGCGCGGAAGGACGAGGGCGAAGCGCGTCGCCAGCGAGTGCGCGTGACCGACAACCGGGCTGTCAGCGGCGTCCTGCTGGCCTTCCGCCGCGACGTGGCGGCCCTGTACGACGACGGGCTCGAGCCCGAGCTGCAGCGCGACGGGCGCGCCGCGCTCGAGACCGAGGCGCGAGAGGCGCTTGCGAAGCTCCCCCTGCGGACGCGGGACGCGGGGCGGATCGCGCGCGAGGCGCGGCTGGGCAACGCCTGTCTGGCCATCCGCGGCACCTACGCCGCCGACACGCCGCGGCATGCCGATCTCCTGGCCAAGATGGACTGGGACCTCAGCGCCTTCGTGGCGCGGCTGCGGGAGGTGGCCGACGCGGACGATCCGCGCTCCGCCTTCTTCGACTAGTCCGGCGGGCGCCTGCGCGCTGGCTGCACACGAGTTGCACGTGGACTGCCGCCGCCCCTCGCATCTCATGCCCCGTCTCATGCCTGCTTGTGATCGGGCCGAAGAGACCGTGGATCATCGGGGAGGGGACGATGGATCGGAGCGTTGCCGAGCTGAGCGCCTCCCGCGCGGCCGAGCTCGCGGAAGCGCTGCTCACGAACGTCGAGCGGGCCCTGCGCGGAAAGCCCGAGGTCGTGCTGCGTGCCCTGGTGGCCGTGCTGGC
>JAPUKG010000121.1 GCA_027295775.1 Pseudomonadota bacterium | reverse complement strand
AAGCGCTGCCGTGGGTGAGCCTGGGCCTGGTGTGTACCCTGCTGCTGTCGTTCGTGGTCGTCGAGCTCGGCTTCGGCGATCGCCTGGGGGACGCGCGGGACGATCTCGACGCCGCCGTCGACTTCGCGATCGAGAACCCGACGGTGCGGATCGATTCGCGGCTGCTGCCGGTGATTCGCGACTACTTGCCCAACTTCGAGGGCAACGACCTCTTCGAGTTCCTCAAGCAGGGGAACGAGAAGGAACAGATCCAGCAGGAGTTCGACGTGCTCCTGTGGCGGGGCTTTCGCAGCCTCGATTCCCACCCCCACCGGTCGTTCGGGGTGGTTCCGGCCTCGCCCTCCGTGATGGGCTTCCTCGCACACCCCTTCGTGCACGTCGGATGGCTGCATCTGCTCGGAGCGGTCGCGCTGTTGCTGTTGGTCGGTCCGCTGCTGGAGGAAACCTGGGGACGGGGTCTACTCGTGGGCACGCTGGCCGCCTCGGCGCTGGTCGGTGCGGGCGCCTTCGCACTGGTTCATGGCGGTGCGGACCGCCCGCTGCTCGGTGCCGCGGGAATCGTGTCTGGGCTCGTGGCGGCGGCGTTGGTGCGCTTCGGAGCCCGCGACGTCAACCTGCTGCGCTGGCTGGCGCCGCTCCGCCAGATCGAGCTGCGGGCCCCGGTCTGGCTGCTGGGCAGCGCCTGGATCGGTTACGAGGTGGCGCTCTGGGAGGTGATTCCCGGTGAGCTATCCGGCTCCGTCGACACTGCCGTCGGTTACACCGCCCACGCCGCCGCAGCCGTGGTGGGGGGCGTGTCGGCGCTGCTCTACACGCGCTTCGGCCTGGAGTCGCGCTTGGGCGGCAGCGAGCCACCCGCGCTGGAGCCGGCCCGCGAGGAGGTGTCCTTCGACCTCCAGAAGGTCTTTCGCGCGCGGACCCGGGGCGACGCGGACCAGGCCTACGCCATGCTGATCGCCGAGATGCGGCGCAGCGCGCGCAACCGCGACGCCGTGATGACCTTCTGGGAGATGTCCATCGAGCGCTCGGAGACCGAGCGCGCGGTCCCTGCAATGCTCCAGCTGGTTCGTGAGGAGCTGCGCCGCGGAGCCGGCGAGGTCGCCGTCGCGCACTGGCGAGAGCTGGCTCAGCACGCGCCCGAGGCGCGGGTCGAGCCGACCTCTCTGCTGCGCCTGGTTCCGTTCATCCGCAGCACGGACGGCGACGAGCCCGCGGTCCTGGCCCTTCAGCAGGCCATGGATTCGGGCCGCGACGGACCCACGGCGGCCGTGGCAGCGGAGATCGCGCGGCTGGCGGCGGATCTCGACGCGGACCTTACGAGGGCGGCGGCCGAGCACGCGCTGGCCGATCCGCAGCTCGACCCCGCGCGGCGCGCGGAGCTCGACAGCCTCGTGAACCACGTGCGCAAAACCGACGCCTCGCAGGCCGCCGCCAAACCGAAGCAGGATCTGCCGGCCAACGCCTTCTACGAGGAGCAGGACCGCAGTGGCTTCGGCGAAGTCGTGGACCTGACGGAGTTCGGTTCCCCGGGCGAGTCGTTTCCGGAGGACCTGGTCTTCGCCGCCATCCCCGTGAGCCTCGATGCCGACGGGATCACCCTCGAATGCGAGGACGGGACCCAGGTCCGCGTGGCCCACGCATCACTCAGCGTCGTTTCCGTGGCGGGCGTACACGGCCTCGGCCCGAAGCCGATCGTCCTGATCGACCTGTTCACCGTCACGTCTGCGGGGCCCTCGGAAGCGCAGACCGGGGAGTCGCCGCTGCGAATCTACCGCTTGCGCTGCGATCGCTTCGACCCGCGCCGGCTGGTGGCGGGGGCCGAGAATCCGCTGTCCGCGCTGCGCGCGCTGCTCGACCAGATCCTCCAGCACAGCCAGGCGCGGCCGCTGCCAGACTCGCGCGGCGCGCGCGCGAATCCCGTGTCGATCTTCGATTCCCTTGGCGCCTACCAGGCCAGCGCGTACGGCCAGCTCGATCTCTGATCGGCGACGTCGCCCGACCACGAGATCACCTGCAATCAGAAATTCAAAAGCCGGACGGCAAGTTCACGAAGGGTCCGTCGCGTGGACCACCTCGCCCCCGACCAGCGTCGTCACCACGCGAACCTCTTTCAGGCCATCTGCCGGAATCTCGAAGGGGTCTTCGGAAAGCACGATCAGATCCGCCAGCTTTCCGGGCTCGATCGATCCCTTGGTCTTCTCTTCGAATCCGGCGTAGGCGGAGTTCGTCGTGTAGAGGCGGATCGCCTCCATCACGCCGAGACCCTCCTCGGGACAGATCGCCCTGCCGCTTCGGGTCTTGCGGGCCACGACGCACCAGATGCTCCACCACGGATTCAACGCCTCGGGCTCGGTGCCCATGCAGTCCGAGTTTCCGGGAGGCATGAAGCCCGCATCGACGAGCGACCGATACGGCACGGCTTTCTCTCCGGGGCGGGACGCATCGAGCCAGGCGTCCCCGTACCACCCGAGTGAGCTGTAGGGCGTCGGCACCGGGATGATTCCCGAGCGCTTCAATCGCGCGAGGCCCTCCGGCCAGTAATCCCCGGCAAAGTGCTCGATCCGGTGCCGGTGGTCGCTCCTCGGCGCCGCCTTCAGCGCAGCCTCCACGGCGTCGATCGCCATGCCCTGTCCCTCTCTGGAGGTCGCGTGCATCATCACGCGGATCCCGGCGCGATGCGCGCCCAGGACCAGCTCGTTCAAGTGATCCTGTGTGATGCGGGTCCACTCCCGCGCCACTCCCGACTCGTCGCGCCCCTCCCCATCGACGAATATCTTTACGCTTCCAAACTTGATCCAGTCATTCCCGAATCCGGTCTGGATTCCGAGCTTGAGGAGGGAATCCAGATCGACGGTGTGGTACATGCCCCAGACGGCGGGGCACAGCTGGATCCGTAGTGGCAGCTCGCGATTCCGGTGGAGCTCTTGATAAATTCGCGAGCTCTCCGGCCAGCTCACAAACTCGTGTATGCTGGTCACGCCAAAGCGGACCGCCTCCCGGCAGGTCGCCTCGATGGCGCCCTTCAGCGCGTCGTAGGGCCAGGGATTGCACATTCCCAGCACCCAATCGACGCACTCGTAGACGACGCCGGTGGGCTCCCCAGTCGCGGGGTCCCTGCGGATTCGCGCGCCTGGAGCGACCGCGTCCAGCTCGGCCTGGGGGGGCGTGTCCCTCCCGATCCCCGCGGCTTGCAGCGCCCGGCTGTTCAGCAGCTGTGCGTGGGCGCTGTAGCGGATCATCACCGGCTGGTCCGGCGCAGCCTCGTCCAGCTGGCTCTTCGTGGGGGAGTTTCCGTCTGTTTCCAGCGAGAACCTTCCCTGCCCGATGATCCACTGACCCTTGGGCGTCTGCTGGGCCTGTGCCTTGACGAAGCCGAGGATCGCGTCGAGAGATCCCGCGGCCCCCGAGACCTTGACGTACTCGACGGGTGGAATGTGACAGCTCGTGGCCAGCTTCGTGTGCGTTGCCGTGCAATCGAGGTGGACGTGGGTGTCGATGAATCCCGGTAGCACGACGCGGCCCCGCAAGTCGATCAGCTGGGTTTCAGCTCCTACCAGCGGCTCGACGTCGGAGCGAGTTCCCGTGGCGATGATTCGGTCTCCGGCCACCGCGACCGCATCGGCGATCGTACCGGTCCGATCCACGGTGACGATCTTGCCGTTCCACAAGACGAGGTCC
>JAPUKG010000120.1 GCA_027295775.1 Pseudomonadota bacterium | reverse complement strand
CGCGACTCTTCTCTCTCTCCCGGACGGCAATCAGTACAAGCTCCTGCTCGTGGCGTTCCTGCCGGGCGGCGCCCTCCTCTTCTGGCTCCTGAGCGATCGATCGGGCCTGGGCGCGCCCCGGCTTCGCCGCGCGGCCGGGGTCGCCGCGCTCGGGCTCGTCCTGCTCAGCCACGCGGTGACGGTCGGCGCTCACGTCGCCGCGCCGTCCTCCCCGCGCGACGACCACCGAGGGGACGGAGGCTACCTGGCCTGGCCGGGAAACCCCCCTGCCGACCAGGCGCTTCGCTGGATCCGCGACCACACGCCACACGATGCCGTGGTGATCAGCCGCCCGGTCCGCTTCGGGTCGTCCCACGTGGCGGCGGTGTCGGGGCGCGGGCCCTTCGTCCTGGTCGGCGGCCACCACACCGAGGGACAGCTCGAGTACGTCCTGCGCATGCGTCTCGTGCAGCGGCTCTTCTCGGGCCAGGGACTCCTGTCGTCCCAGGTCGCCCATCTGCGCGCGGCGCTGGACCGGCCCCTCTACGTCCTGCTCCTGCGCGACGAACACCCCGAGCGCTTCGAGGATCACCAGCGCCGCTTCCGCGCGACCTTCGACGAGGTGTTCCGCCGGGACGACGTCTCCGTGTACGCGGTGGGTCGGGAAGGCGGCGCGCCGTGAATCGCGAAAACGGAGGCTGGGGCTGGGCCACCTGGCTGGCACCGCCGGTCGCCGTCGGGATCGCGCTGCGGCTCACCCGGCTGACGCCCCAGATCCTCACCGGGGACGAGCTCCACACGGTCAACGGCGCGATCCAGCGCACCGTGCTGGAGATCGTCCAGAGCTGGACCTATCGCGGGGCCGACTACTGCGTGCCCCTGACCGCGTTCTTCCGCTTCCTGATGGACCGCGGGATCGTGCTCTCGGAGATGGACTTCCGGCTGCCGATGCTGGCGGCCGGCATCCTCACCGTCGCGGTCGCGCCCCTCGCCCTGGCGACCCACCTCGGGCGGCGCGCGGCGATCGTCCTGGGCTGGCTGCTCGCCACCTCGTACCTGCTCGTCATGTACTCCCGGATCGTGCGCTCCTATGGACCGGTCGTGCTGCTGGGCTTCGCCGCGGTCATGGCCTTCGAGTGCTGGTGGCGCACCCGCTCGCGGAGCGCGGCAGCGGGCTACGTGGCGTGCGCGGCGCTGGCCTCGTACTTCCATCTGGGCGCCGCGCCCTTCGTCTTCGCACCCCTCGTCTACGGCGCGCTCGAGTGGTTCCGGGGCCGGACTGCCGCCGCGGCAGGCCAGCGGAGCGGCCCGGGGATCGCGGCGGTCGCCGGGCTGTCCGCCGCGGCGGCCGGGCTCCTGACCCTACTGCTGCTGCCCGCCCGCGCATCCCTCCTCGAGCTCGTCCGCGCCCACGGCCGCGGCAGCCTCCCTGCGCTCGCCGACTGGGGCGACGTTCTCCAGCTCCTGCTCGGGACCACCGCGTGGCCCCTGACCCTGCTCCTCTCGCTGGCGGTCGCGCGCGGCGCCTGGCGGAGCTACCGCCGCGCTCCCGACTTCGTCCTCTACATCGCCACGCTCGTCGCGGTTCACTGCATCGGCCTGGCCGTTCTCGCCCCCAACTACCTGGAGGTGCCGGCGGTCGCGAGCCGCTATCTCCTGGTGCTGCTCCCCTTCCTGCTGGGCTTCGCCGCGGTGGGCCTGACGGATCCCTGGGCGTCGAGCGCCACACCGCGCATGCGCGCAGTCGGGTGGTGCGCCGTGGCCACACTCGGGGTTGCGCTGGTGGCGGGCGGCCCGCTGGCGCGGCCCGTGCTTCGCTCCACCAGCTTCGCCCACTCGGGACCGGCCCTGTTCTTCACCCAGCCGCCCGACCGGATGCCCGCTGAGGACGTGCCCGGGTTCTATCGGGAGCTCGCACAAGCCCCCGACGACGGGCGCGGCGGGCTGCTCGAGTTCCCCTGGATGAACCTGGCGAGCCGCGCCCTGCGAATCTACCAGGACATCCACGGGCGCGAGGTACTGGTCGGGCTGGCCGACGCCCGCCTCGCCGACGCGCCGATCGCCTACCGCAATATCGTCGATCCGGATCCCGAGGCGTTCCTGGCCAGTCGCGCGCGCTACCTCGTGGTCCACCTCCGTCAGCAGGAAGAGGAGTGGCGGATCGAGAGCGCGAACCCGCACGCCAACGCCGCCGTGCGCGACCTGCCCGGGTTCTGGAGCGCGCTCACGAACAGCGCCCTGCGCATGGTGTCGCGCCTGCGGACAGATTGGGGCGAGCCCGTCTACGAGGACTCGGCCATCCGCGTCTGGGACCTGGATCTCGTGCGCTCAGTCCAGGTCCCGGGCTTTGATGCGCAGCCGGAGTGACGGGAGCTCCACCACCTTGCCCTCGAGCGCTTCGAGGGCCCGGCGCAGGTCCGGGCTGAGCCCCTCGATCTCGACCGTCAGCGCCATCCGCTGGGCGCCGTCCACAGTGCCCTGCGTGTCCCGAATAGGGGGGGCGTCCACGAACTCGAGGTCGCCGTTCCCCACGACGCCGTCGGACGCCGGCTCTTCGGACGGAGACGACGGGAAGCCGAAGCCGCCCACCGACTCGACATCGAACTGGGCGACAGGGCTGGCGACCGTGTCCGAGAGTGCGAGGGTGGTGGCGTCCGGGCGCTGATTGCGAAGCTCGTCGAAGCCGCCCTTCAGCGAGGAGACGTACTCGACGGGCAGGCCCATCGACGCGGGGTCCTTGCTCGTCTTCAGGAAGGTCAGCTCGAGGGCGCCGATCCGGATCACGTCCCGGCTGGCGAGCTGGTGGCGCTCGATCGGCTCCCCGTTCACGTGGGTGCCATTCGAGGTTCCGGCGTCCTCCACCCAGTGCCCGGACGACTCCTTGCGAAAGATCACGTGCTGGCGCGACACGTCGTCGTCATCGATCACCAGGTCGCACTCCGGCGAGCGGCCCACGCTGAGATCCTGGGTGTCCCACACGATGATCCTCTCGGCGCGGCCGGCGTTCTTGACGCCGAGGATCTCGATCTGGCGGGCTTGCACGGTCATGGCTGCCCCCTGCCCGGGGGCCACCGGGCCCCGTTGGGCCCTCATCGGCCGAACGGGCGGCCGGACTGATCAGAGCGACGGGCCTCGCTACGGCCCCTCAGCGGTCGAGCAGCTCGAGCTTCTCGGCGCGCTCGAACTCGGCCCGGAGGGCCCGCCAGTCGTCGGCGGTGAAGGGCCGGTAGGCCGTGTCGCCCCGCTCTCGCCAGTACAGGGCAGTGTCCGCCTCGGTTTCGGTGGCGGCTTCGGTGGCGGGGAGCCGATCCCGCGAGAAGTGCACCCGCTTCAGGTTCCGGACCAGGATCTTCTGGGTGGACGTGAACTCGAAGGCATCCACCAGGCGCACGAAGTCCGGCACCCACTTGCGGTCCATGTCGCCCTGCTCGACCTGCCCCTGGCAGAACGCGAAGAAGCCGACCGGGTCGAAGTGCGCGCCTGGCCGCAGCTCGAGGGCGGCCATCACGAGCTCGTCCGAGACCGCGCACGGCGCGCCGTAGGCCGCGGCCAGGCTCACGTCCGGGTGCAGGGCCAGGATGCGCGCCACCTGGGCGGCCGAGAAGTTCTCTCCGTCCTTGCGGATCCAGTCATCGGTGCGCCCGTCGAAGTACAGGAAGCGATGGCCGTCCCGGACCACCACGTGCCCCAGGTCGCCCGAGTGAAAGACACCGTCCCGAACCTTCTGGGCGTTCGCCTCGGGGTCGTCGAAGTAGCCCTGGAAGGGGCCCGTGTCCGGCGCGATGCGACAGATCTCGCCGACCGCGTCGGCGTAGTTGCTGACCCGACCTTCGGCGTCGAGCTCCGCCGGAGGACACGGAGCGCCGTCCTCGCGCAGGATCGACACGCTCGGGTCCAGGATCTCCCCGGTGCTGCCGCGGGGATCGCCCTTCTTGCGGAACGTGCTGATGGCGGCCTCGGTGGAGCCGTACAGCTCGAACATCTCCTCGAGGCCCAGCCAGCGAGTGAAGCGGTCCATGTCCGGGGGCGACGCGCCGTTCCCGATCGCGAAGCGCAGGCGGTTGCGCGGGTTCTCGGTGATCTCGCGGCGGATGCGCTCTTCGTCGCCTCCGGTCTCGCGATCGATTGCCAACAGCACGTAGTGGACGGGCTCGCCGACGTAATTCCAGTAGCTGACTCCGTAGCGGAACAAGTCGGGAACGAACTGGCTGGCGCTGAAGCGCTCCCGCACGGCCAGGCTGGCGCCGCACCAGAAGCTCGCCATCAGGCCCATGAACATGGAGTTCGAGTGGAAGAGCGGCATGCACGCGTAGCCGCGGTCGTCGGGGCCGAGGCCCAGCATGGCCGAGATCCCGAGCCCGCTGGTGCAGAGCTTCTGGTGGTTGTTGTTGATGCCCTTGGGCAGACCGGTGGTGCCCGAGGTGTAGATCACCACCAGATTGCGCTCGGGGCCGAAGTCCATCGGCGGGGGGTCGCCGGCGGACTCCGCGGCCACCTGGACGCGCCAGTCGTCCACCTCGGCGAGGGCCCCGCCAGTGTCGCCGCTGCCCAGCACGAGCACGTTCTCCGGGGCCAGGTGCGCGAGGCCCGCGCGGACTCGCTCCAGCTCGGGCAGGAACTTCTCGTCCACCAGCAGCAGCCGCGCCCGCGAGTGGTCGAGGACGCCCGCCAGGGTGTCGCCGCGCAGGCCCGGGTTGATGCCGAACAGCGTGAAGCCGGCGTAGCCGCAACCTCCGAGGAGCGCGGCCACCTCCAGCTGGTTCTCGAGGATCATGGCCACGTGGCCGGGGCGCGCGTCGTCCACCGCGCCCGGACCCGGACTCAGACGCCGGCGCAGCAGGTGCGCCGTGCGCACCGCCTGGTCCCGGAACTCGCGGTAGCTCCAGCGCCGCTCGTCCTGCACGAGGAACGTGCGGTCCGCCAGCTCGGCGTGCGCGGCCCGCGCCTCGATCTGGTGGCCCAGGATCAGGGGCGCGTCGAGGCCGGGCGCCGTCATCCGCGGCGCGACTCCGGGGGGTTGTCCTTCAGCTCGCGGATAATCTGATAGAGGCTGCCGTGGCCGCTTCCGAGCAGGGCGTCGGTGATGATGCCGTCGGGGTCGCAGCCCTTGCCCGAGTTCATCAAGCGCTCGAAGGTCTGTAGGATCGTCTCCGAGTGGCGCGTGCGGATCTCCGTACCGAAGAAGAGATCCCAGGTGACGTCCAGCCCCTGCTGGCGCGTCCGGAAGTAGAGCCCCATGAACTGCCGGGCGAACGCCTCGGGATCGCCCGAGCCGAGCCGCGACCAGAGATCGGCGACCTGATCCTCGGTCGCCCCGCCCTCGTCGGCTCCGGCGGCCTGGCTCGACATCCACAGCAGCCCCACCACGGCGCCGAGCTGACGGTGGACGCGGTCCGCGACCATCAGGAAGGTCTCCTGTCGCTGGTGGAGCTCGTTGGCGGAGATGGCGCGCGCCTGGATCTCGGCGTTCTCCGCGGTGCGCCGCATCTGCTCGTACTGGAGCAGGATGGCTTGGTTGTTGTGGCGGAGCTCGCGCTGCTGCAGGAAGAAGCCGATCACCAGCCACAGGAAGGCCAACGGAGCGAAGGCGCCCTCGAGAAAGCTCCCCAGGGCGTCCGCCGGCTGAGTCGCGAAGGCGCTCCAGCCGACATTGGTATCGATGTAGAGGTATCCGAGCCCGAGCCAGAAGATCGTCGAGCTCACACCGAACCAGACGCGCCAGTCCTGCCCCTCGTGCACCTGCGACTGGGCGGCGATCTCGACGGTCCCGTCGCCGTTCATGGCAGCCTCCCCGGACACGCCGCCGGCGCGCCCTCGCGAGGAAGCTACCGGATCAGAAGCGGAGGTCGTCGTCGTCGCCTCGGCGGCGATCGTCCTTCCGGTACAGGTCCCGGCTTGAACGAACGGCTCGAGCTTGCGCAGGTGCTCGTTCTTCGAGCTCCGATGCAGCGTGTACTGGCCGTTCGCGCTGGGTGCCACGAGCGTGTCACGGTGGATCGCGATGGGCAGCTCCAGCGAGAGCAGGAAGCTCTCGGGTCCTGCCGTGAAGCCCAGCCCTAGCGCACCAGAAGCCCGATGCCCGCGGGAAGAGACGGAGTTACACGAGAGTATAAACTTGCAATCGAATGTAGGAACGGGCAGGCTTTCGCCTCGATGGCTTTGACCGTCGAGACCAGCCCGCCCCCCCTCTCCCGCCGCGAGCGACGCAAGCTCGAGACGCGCGAACGGATCCTCGAGGCCGCAGTGGCGCTCTTCGACGAGCGCGGCTTCGCCTCCACGCCCGTGGCCTCGATCTGCGAGCGAGCCGACATCGCCCAGAAGACCTTCTTCAACTACTTCCCGTCGAAGCGACACGTCCTGCGGGAGATCGCCCAGGGGGCGCTCGCGCAACTGCTCGGCGACATCGAGAGCGTGCGCAAGGCGCCCGGGACCACGCGCCAGCGGCTGGAGCGCTTCTTCGAGCAGCTCGCCGCCAGAGCCGAGCAGGCGGGCCCGATGCACCGCGAGCTGTTGACCGAGCTCATCCACGTGGCCCACGAGGCGGGCACCGAGTCCGAGCAGGCGCGCAAGCTCCACGAGGCGTTCGGTGCGCTGATTCGCGACGGCGTCAGCAGCGGCGAGCTCACCGGCCGACACGAACCCGAGGCCCTGACCGAGCTGGTGATGGGCGCGTTCTACGTGCTCATGTTCAACTGGGCCCACCTGGAGGGCTACCCGCTGCGCCGCCGAGCCCGGGCCGCCGCCCAGCTGCTGGGAGACGCGCTGGCCGCCGCTCCGGAGGAGAGCAGCGCATGAGCGATCCGAACAGCGGCCACACCGAGCTTCCCATCCCGAACGGCTGGTTTGCGCTGGCCTTCAGCAGCGACCTCGTGCCCGGCGACGTGAAGCGCATCCGCTATTTCGACCGCGAGCTGGTGCTGTATCGCGGCCGCTCCGGCGAGGCCGCGGTGCTCGACGGGTACTGCGCGCACCTGGGCGCGCATCTGGGCGAGGGCGGCCGCGTGGTGGGCGACTCGATCCGCTGCCCGTTCCACGGCTGGCGCTACGACGCGTCCGGCGCCTGTGTGGAGATTCCGTACTGCAAGCGCATCCCGCCCCGCGCACGCGTGCGCGCCTGGGACGTGGTCGAGCGCAACCAGATGATCTTCGCCTGGCACCACGCCGAGGGAAAGCCGCCCGACTGGGACGTCCCGACCATGCCCGAGTTCGACGACCCGGACTGGACCGAGCCGCGCCGCTTCGAGCTGGAGGTGCCGGTCCACATGCAGGAGATGGCGGAGAACAACTGTGACCCGATCCACTTCCAGTTCGTGCACGGCGCGCTGGAGGTCCCGGAATCGTCGGAGATGTCCTACGGGGAGGACGGGCGGTTCTTCCGGATCTCGAGCACGAACCGCCACGAGACGCCGGCGGGCACCTTCGAGATCGAGCTCGAGCGGGACACCTGGGGAATCGGGCTCTCGAGCGTGCGCATGAAGGGGATCCCGAACGCGGGCCTGCTCATGTTCTCGTCTACGGCGCCCGTCGATTCGCGAAACGCCCACTCGCGCTGGCTGTTCACGGTGAGCCGCGACATGGCGGACCTCGTCGGCGAGGAGTTCATCAAGGGCATGTCCGAGGGCGTGCTCCAGGACATTCGCATCTGGAAGCACAAGATCCACCGCGCGGACCCGGTGCTGTGCGAGGCCGACCGCTACCTGGCCGAGTTCCGGCGCTGGGCCCGGCAATTCTACTCGGCGAGTCCCGCCCAGACCGCCCAGGAGGAGTGAGGTGAGCGAGAAGACGGACCGGACCGACCGCTTCATGGTGATCTCCTCGGACTGCCACGCGGGGCTCCCCCCGGAGCGCTATCGCGAGTACGTCGACCCCGAGTACCGGGAGATCTTCGACGTGGCGCTGCCGATCCAGATCGAGGCGACCAAAGCGGCGGCCAAGAAGTTCCTCGTCGATGACATCAACACCGAGTGGCGCAAGGGAATCGAACCCGAGCTCACCGGCGCCTGGGACCACGACGAGCGGCTGAAGGTGCTCGACGGGGACGGCATTGCGGGCGAGGTCATCTTTCCCGATGGCATCACCGAGATGAACATGCCGCCCTTCGGTGCCGGCATCTCCCTGCCCACCGAGGGCGTCGATCCGGTGCTCCAGTGGGCGGGCGCGCGGGCGCACAACCGCTGGCTCGTGGAGTTCTGCCAGATGGCGCCGGAGCGCCGCGCGGGCGTGGCCATCACGCCAGTGCTCTGGGACGTGGACGAGGCGGTGAAGGAGATCCACTGGGCCCGGGAGAACGGGCTCAAGGGGATCCTGATTCCCTCCTGCTGGGGCAAGCAGGACGCCTACCACCATCCCAAGTACGAGCCGATCTGGAGCGTCTGTGAGGACCTGGAGATGGTGATCCATCTCCACTCCGGCGCTGCGCCCATGAACGACTACGCCGATCACCAGGGCATGATGGGTATCTACATCAGCGAGGTGGTGTGGTGGTCGGTCCGCCCGATCTGGTTCCTGATCTGGGGCGGCGTCTTCGAGCGGCATCCGAAGCTCAAGCTCGCCATCACCGAGTCGACGACGATCTGGGTGCCCGACACCCTGGCGCTCCTCGACTTCCGCTACTCCGAGACCCACTACGCGGCGAAGCTCGGCGACTATCGCGCCCATCTCCGCCGCAAGCCGAGCGAGTACTTCCGCGCCTGCGTCTCCCTGGGCGCCTCGTGCATGCCTCGCCGGGAGGTCGAGCGGCGCCACGAGATCGGGCTGGAGAACATCATGTGGGGCTCGGACTACCCGCACCCCGAGGGCTCCTGGCCCTACACCCACAAGCAGATGGTGGAGTCCTTCCACGGGGTTCCGGATGCGGAGCTGCGCGCCATGCTCGGCGGCAACGCCGCTCGGATCTACGGCTTCGACGAGGACGCGCTGGCCCCGCTGGTCGAGCGCATTGGTCCGCATCCCGCGGACTTCCAGGAGTGATGCCATGACCCAGCTTCGTTACGTGAAGAGCGCCGAGGAGGTCCAGCGGGCGGCGGAGGCCAACCCGGAGTTCCTGAACAGCACCGTGCACTCGATCCGGGCGGTCTACGAGACGGATCCCGCGGTGGTGGCGGCGGTGATTCCGCAGCCGCTCAAGCCCACCGACCGCCCCGAGGTCTGCGCCACCTTCTCGAACGTCCAGATCCACGTCAGCCCGGAGCTCACCATCGAGATCGGGTCCGCGATCTTCGGCGTGCGCGCCTTCCACGACGGCGTCGAGGGCATCTACCTGATCACCATGCCCATGACCACCGAGGCCGCCGTGGTGGGCGGCCGCGAGACCTACGGCGAGCCCAAGAAGCTGGCCGAGATCGCCTTCCGCAAGGAGGGGAACGAGGTCTCCGCGACGGTCACCCGGATGGGGATCACGTACCTGGAGGCCCGGGGCACCCTGGGCGCGTCGTTGGGACCCCGCGAGCTCACCGAGCACGCCTACTGCTTCAAGGCCCAGCCCTGCTGCGAGAAGGGCCGCGACTTCGACGCCGACCCGTTGCTCGTGCAGCTCGACTGGAAGCACCGCCACGAGACGGTCCACGCCGTCGAGGGCGAGGTGGTGCTGCGCGACTCCCCGTTCGACCCGGTCGCGGACCTGCCGGTCCGCCGGCTGGTGAGCATGGAGTACGAGGAGGGAACCACCCAGAGCAACGGGACCGTGCTGCGCAGCGTTCCCGGCGAGTGGCTGCTGCCCTTCCTGCATCAGCGCTACGACGACCCGATGGTCCGGGGCATCGAGATTCCCGGCTGAGCGAGGAGGACCCGATGGCCGACTTCCACGAGCGACGTCCGCTGGGTCGCACCGGACTGATGGTGAGTCGCCTGGGCCTCGGCTCGAGCTTCGGCGCGTCGACCCGGGTGATCGAAGAGGCCTTCGGCCGGGGCATCAATTACCTCTACTGGGGGACCATCCGACGGCCCGCCTTCGGCCGCGCCATGCGGCACCTGGCCCGGCGCCAGCGCGACGAGGTCGTGCTCACCGTGCAGTCCTACTCGCGGGTTCCCGCCCTGATCGCGCCCTCGGTCGAGCTGGCCCTGCGCCGAGTCGGGATCGACTGCTTCGATTGCCTGCTGCTCGGCGCGCGCAACGATCGCCCCGGCGACGGCTACGTGGAGGCCTTCGAGCGCCTGCGGGAGCAGGGCAAGGTGCGCTTTCTGGCGCTCAGTACCCACAACCGGCCGCTCTTGCCGCAGCTCTTCGACGAGTTTCAGCGCGGCGCGAGCCCCTACGACGTCTTCATGGTCCGCTACAACGCGGTGCACCGCGGCGCCGAGAGCGACGTCTTCCCGTTCGTGCCGGCCGAGCGGCCGCCGGCCCTGATCGCCTACACCGCCACCCGCTGGGGACACCTGCTCGACCCGACCAAGATGCCGCCGGGCGAGGCGCCGCTCTCGGCGAGCGACTGTTATCGCTTCGCGCTGACCCAGCCAGAGGTCGACATGGTGCTCTCGGGACCCGCCAGCGCCGAGCAGATGGACGAGGCCCTGCGCGCCCTCGACCTCGGCCCGCTGGACGAGGAGGCCCTGGAGCGCGCCCGGCGGATCGGCGACTTCATCTACGGTCGGCACCGGCCGAACTTCGCCGATCGGGGCGACGCGAAGGACGTCGAGGCTGGACGCGCGGCCTGATCGGAATGGGCGGCGCCCATCCGGTGCCGTAGTGAGTGCCGTAGAGCCCCCTCCGCCCGCGCCCGTTATCCTCGCGCCTTCGTGACGGAAGAGCGCACCCAGACGACCCCGCTCGATCCGCGCCGCCGTCTCTGGTGGTTCGCTGCGCTCGCCCTGGCGATCGGGGTGCTCATCGCCCACGCGTCCCGCTACCTCGACTACACCGTTGACGACGCCTTCATCTCGTTTCGCTACGGGCAGCACTGGGCCGACGGCCACGGCCTGGTCTTCAACCCGGGGGATCGCGTCGAGGGCTACTCCAATCTGGCTTGGACGGTGCTGTTCGGCGCCATCGCGTCCGTCGCTTCGGATCCCGTGTGGTGGATGAAGGGCATCGCCCTGACGCTGGGCGCCGGCGCCCTCGTGCTGGTCGCCGCGCTCGCGCTGCAGACCACGGGCTCGGTGGTCGCCGCCGCCGTTGCGGCGCTCCTGGTCGCCCAGAGCCCCTTCTTCGCCGTCTGGACGGTGGCCGGTCTCGAGACCCCGCTCTTCGCTGTGGAGCTCCTGGCCATGGTGTTCTTCGCCGCGCGCCGGCAGGCCATCCCCTACGGCGTCGCGGCGGCGCTGTGCTGCCTGACCCGGCCCGAGGGCGTGGCGATGGTGCTCGGCGTCGCCGCGGAGCGAACCCTCCGCCGGCGCCGGCTCGAGCCCTGGCTCGTCTGGCCCCTGCTGGCCGCGGCGGGGCAGCTCGCCTTCCGGCTGGTCTACTACGGGGACTGGGTGCCCAACACGGCGCACGTGAAGCTGGGCGGCGGCCTTCCCCAGTACCTGCAGGGTCTCGCCTGGATCTGGCGCATGCTGGGGGACTGGAGTCTGTGGCTCGCCCTCCCCGGCCTGGCGACCGCCCCCTTCCTGCTGTCGCGCGAGCCGGCGATCCGAATCTCGCTCGCCCTGATCGCGGGCTACCTGGCGTTCCTCGTCTATTCGGGGGGCGACTTCTTTGCGCTGTTCCGGCTGGGCGTGCCGATCATGCCCCTGATGATCGTGGTGATCGTGGCGACTGCGGCCGCGCTCGGTCGGCGCCTGCCCGCGTCGGGCCCCTGGCGAGCTGCCGGCTGGGGCGCGATCGGAGTCGCCCTGGTGGGGTGCCTGGTGGTGGCGCCGCTCTACCGGACCGAGCCCGCCCGGGGGCGGGTCGCGCGCGAGACGCGCATGCTCCACCACTTCTCGATTCCCGCCGCCAAATGGCTGCGCGAGCACTCGCCGCCGGGGAGCACGGTGGCGCTCACCGTCGCCGGCGCCATCCCCTATTACAGCGGCCTCCGCACCATCGACCGCTTCGGCCTGTCCGACGCCGAGATCGCCCGCGCGGACCTGCCCTGGCTGGGCCTGCGCTCGGGCATCTCGAAGTTCGACCCCGACTCGGTGCTGCGCCGGAAGCCAGACTGGATCCTGCTCGACATCAACGACCAGAAGCTCCGCCAGGGCGACCTCGACACACTCCACGCCGCCGACCGGGCCCTGCTGGGCCGCGCGGCCTTCCGCGAGAGCTACCGCCTGGTGGACGACTGGCTCCGCGACTCGCGACGTCGCCTGGCCCTCTACGTGCGCAGGGGGAGTTCGGCGGAGGCCGGGATCGATTGATCGGCTCCCCGTCGGGCTCCGCGGTCACGCGCGGTGTTCCCGGTGCTGGTTCTAACGACCCTCGAACACGGGGTCGCGCTTCTCGACGAACGCCCGGACCGCGTTCTGGTGGTCCCGGGTGCGCCCGGTGTGGACGTGGTGTGTGGCCTCCAGGTCGAGACACTCGCCCGCCTCGCCGCCCACGGCGCGGTTCAGGTTCTCCTTCATGTAGCGGTAGGCGACGCTCGGGCCGGCAGCGAGACGGCGGGCGAGCATCCGGGTCTCCTTCTCGAGGGCGTCGTCGGGCACGACGAAGTTGACCAGACCCAGGCGCTGCGCCTCCTCTGCACCGACGCGCTCGGAGAGGTAGTAGAGCTCGCGGGCCTTGGCCGAGCCCACCAGCTGGGTCATGAAGAAGGTGCCGCCGTAGTCGCCGCTGAAGCCGACCTTGGCGAAAGCCGTGATCAGGATGGCGCTCTCGGCCGCGATGCGCAGGTCGCAGGCCAGGGCCAGGGAGAGTCCCGCGCCGGCGGCCGCACCGGGGAGGGACGCAATCACGGGCTTCGGCATCTGGTACAGGCGACCGGCCGTGCCCCGCTGTGCCAGACGCTGGCGGTGGATGGCCGCGTCGATGCCGTCGCCACCGCCGCCCCCACCCTCGGCCATGCCCTTCACGTCGCCGCCCGAGCAGAACGCACCGCCAGCGCCCGTCAGCACCACGCAGCGCACTTCTGGATCGGCCTCGACCTCGCGCAGCGCGCTCTCGAGTCCCCGAAGCATCTCGGCCGACAGCGCGTTGCGGCGCTCGGGGCGGTTCATGGTGAGGACCGCGACATGATCCTCGACGCGCGCCAGCAGGTGCTCGGTCTCTGTCTCGATGCGGCGATCTCCGCCCATCACTCGTCCTCCCTCGGTTCGCCTTCGCGACCGCAGATCCGCGCGATCGCGTCGGAGATCAAGATACCGCCAAGACGCGCGGCAGTGGAAACGACGTGAGCTAGGCTGATGCCCAGAGCCGAGGAGGCTCCCATGTCCCGCTCCCAACACCCCCTGCTCCCCCTGCTCTTCGCTGTCGGCTCCGCCCTGCTGCTCGCCGGATCGAGCTGCATGCCCCTGCGCGACCTGGTCCAGTACCGGATCGTTCGCCTCGAGGCGGGGCCCGACTTCGAGCAGGAGTGGCGGGCCGCGTTCCTGACGGCGACTCCGGGCACGATCTTCCAGCTCCCGGCGGGCCAGTTCGCCTTCGAGGACCCGCTCACGATCGAGTCGTCCCACGTGGTCGTGCGCGGCCACGGGATGGGCGCCACGGTGCTCGACTTCGGGGGTCAGGCTCGCGGCAGCGAGGCCATTCTGGCCCGCGGCGACCACTTCGAGATCTCGGGGCTCACCATCAAGAATCCGCCCGGCACCGGGATCAAGACCGAGTTCGTGGACGGCGCCACCTTCCTCGACGTCCAGGTGATCTGGACCCGCGGCTCCCATCCGGACAACGGCGACTACGGACTCTACCCCGCCGAGTCGCGCAACATCTTCATCAGCGGTTGCGTGGTGAAAGGCGCGCGGGACGCCGGCATCTACGTGGGCCAGTCGGACAACGTGGTGGTCCGCTACAGCCTGGTGGAGGCAAACGTACTCGGCATCGAGATCGAGAACTCCATCAACGCGGACGTCTACTGGAACGTCGCCACCGGAAACACGGCCGGCATCGCGATCCTCAACCTGCCCGACCTGAAGGACGGCTACGGCACCCGCGTGTTCGGCAACACGATCTACGAGAACAACACGCCGAACTTCGCCGCCGGCGGCATCCTGGCGGCGGTTCCGGGCGGGACGGGGCTGATCATCATCGGGGGCAAGGACGTCGAGGTCTACCAGAACCACTTCTACGACAATCGCACGGTCAACGCGATCGCTTCTGCCTTCCAGATTTCCCAGGAGGTGATCCGCGACCCCGACTACGACCCGTACGCCGAGAAGATCCACATTCACGACAACATCTTCGGCCCCGGCCAGCGCGATCCCCAGGGCCAGCTGGGGGTCCTGATCAGCTTGATCTTCGCCTCGGGCGGCGGCACCCCCGACATCGTATTCGGCGGCTACGTGGACCCGGCCAAGATCGAGAACTTCGACCCGGACGTGATCCCCTGGTCGCTCCAGGTCGCGCCCGAGAACCGGAACTGCCTCCACGACAACGGCGACGCCAGCACCGGTCACCTGAACGGGCTCGAGGCCCAGGCCATCGACTTCTTCGACGTGACAGCCCACGACTGCAGCTTCGCCCCGAAGCTCCCGGTCGTGCTGCCCATCGCCACGGATCCGCCGGATGAGACCGGCGGCTTCAGCGAGGAAGAGATCGCCACCCTGTGCGGTGCGGCGGGCGCGGGCGTCAACTGGGACGCCTTCGCAGTGAACTGCCCGGACTTCGCCGACTACCGGCTCTTCCAGGACGACGACCCGCGCGGCAACCCGAATCCCGGCGGCACCCCCTACGACCTGACGACACCGCTCTTCTCGGACTACGCCGACAAGGACCGCACCGTGTTCATGCCGCCCGGAAGCGCCATGAGCTACTCGGAAGACGGCGTGTTCGAGTTCCCGATCGGCACCATCATCGCCAAGACCTTCCGCTTCGAGGACCACGTCGTCGAGACGCGCCTCCTGATCCACCGCGAGGACAGCTGGGAGGGTCTCCCCTACATCTGGAACGAGGACACCAGTCAGGCCACGCTGGCGGTGGCCGGCGGGGTGGCGCGCGGGATCACCTTCACCGACCCGGACGGCGTGGTCCAGACCATCGACTACCGCATCCCCGACATGGGGCAGTGCGGCTCGTGCCACTTCGGCGCCGAGGGCGACGTGCCGATCGGACCCAAGGCCCGGCTCCTGAACCGCGACTTCGACTACGGCGCCGGACCCGAGAACCAGCTGGCGCACTTCGCCGACGCGGGACTCCTGGACGGAGCCCCGGCCGACCCTGGGGATGCACCGCGGCTGCCGTTCTGGGACGACCCCGCCGACGGAACCCTGGAGGAGCGCGCGCGCGCCTATCTGGAGAGCAACTGCGGCCACTGCCACAATCCGGACGGCCGGGCCGGCTTTACCTCCCTGCTCCTGGTGCACGACCAGCCGCTGGACCAGCTCTACGGCCTGTGCAAGCGGCCCATCGCAGCGGGCAGCGGTGCGGGCGGTCTCCTCTGGGACATCGACCCGGGCAATCCCGACGAGTCGATCATGGTCTTCCGCATGGACTCGGCGGTGCCGGCGATCATGATGCCCGAGCTGTCCAAGAGCCTGGCGCACAGAGCCGGCGTCGAGCTGGTCTCGGACTGGATCGCCACCCTCCACGGCAGCTGCGAATAGCGGGCCGGGGCCCGCGCTCCACGAGGACGCAGCCGAAGGCGGGGGTCAGTCCCGAGCCAGTCGGCTAGCGGGTGATTCCGAGCTGGGCGGCGCGCGAGCCCATAGCGCGGTTGTGCTCGAGCACTCGCCAGACGCTTGAAGGGAGCTACGGGTGGAGGTGACGTGTGGCTGGGCCCCGTGAGTAGTGGAAAATTATTTCCCATATTGGGAAAAGGATCAGCTAGCCGGCTTCCCCGGGCTCCCAAGACTCCAACGAATTCGAACGGTTGGGGAAGGATGG
>JAPUKG010000012.1 GCA_027295775.1 Pseudomonadota bacterium | reverse complement strand
TCCAGGGGCGCCAGCTCGAGCTGGGTGGCCAGGGTCTGCTCGGACACGTAGTCGCGGAAGCGATCCACGGCGGCGCGGGCCGCGTCCGGCAGCTCGAGCGCCAGTCGGATGCGGTCCGAGATGTGGAGCCCCGCCTCCTTGCGCGCCTGCTGCACCACTCGGACCACGTCGCGGGCCACACCCTCCTGGATGAGCTCGTCCGAGAGGTCGAGATCAAGCACCACGATGGTGTCGCCCGACGGCAGCGCTTCGCAGGCCACGCCGTCCCGCGGCTCCACCCGCAGCTCGTATTCGCCCTCGCCGAGCACGACGCCATCGACCTCCACGCCCCCGTCGGCCCGCGCCGACCAGCGACCCTCCTTGGAGGCGGCGATCACCCGCTTGGTATCCGCGCCGAGGCGCGGGCCCACCGCGCGCGCGTTCACGTGCAGCCGGAAGTTGGCGTAGGCCTCGATCTCCGTCTCGAGCCGGACCTCCTTCACGTTGACCTCGGTGGCGACCAGGTCCAGGTACGGCCGCAGGCGCTCGCTGTCGGGCCCGGCCACCGTGAGCGCCGCCAGGGGCTGGCGCACCCGCGCATTCTGGCTCGCGCGCAACGCCAGCGCCGCGGAGCACACCTCCCGCGCCCGGTCCATGTCGGCCGAGAGCTCCGCGTCCGCGGGCAGGGCATCCGCATCCGGCCAGTCTCCCAGGTGGACGCTGCGGTCGCCGCTGAGGTTCCGGTAGATCTCCTCGCTCACCATGGGCAGGAGCGGGCTGATGGCCCGGCACAGCGTGACCAGCACCGTGTACAGCGTGTCGTAGAAGTCGCGCTTATCGGCGTCGTCCCCGCTCTCCGCCCGCGCGCGCCACACTCGGTCGCGGCTGCGCCGGATGTACCAGTTGTTGAGGACGTCGATGAAGGACACCACCCGCCCGCACGCCGAGGCCAGCTCGTACGCGTCCAGGTCCGCGGTCAGGTCCACCACCAGATCCCGGGTCTTGGCCAGTACGTAGCGGTCCAGGAGCTCACTCGAGTCGGTCCGCTCCCGGGCGCGGATGCCGTCGGCGTTGGCGTACAGCGTGAAGAAGGCGTAGGCGTTCCAGATCGGGTGGATCACCAGACGCACCACCTCGGCGATCTGCCGCGTGTCGCGCTCGATGCGCAGCTCTCCGCTCTTCATCACCTGAGACGAGATCAGGAACCAGCGCAGGGCGTCGGAGCCCTGGGTCTCGAATACCTCCTCGGGGTCGGGGTAGTTGCGCAGGCGCTTGCTGAGCTTCTTGGCCTGAGCGTCCAGGATTACCCCGTGGACGAGGCAGTTGCGGAAGGGTGGCCGCTCGAAGATCGCGGTGGAGAGCACGAGCATCACGTAGAACCAGCCCCGGGTCTGCGCCGTGTACTCGACGATGAAGTCAGCGGGGAAGTGCGACTCGAACCACTCGCGGTTCTCGAAGGGGTAGTGGACCTGCGCGAACGGCATGGATCCCGACTCGAACCAGACGTCGAGCACGTCCTCCACCCGACGCATGGTGCTCTTGCCACTCGGGTCGTCCGGGTTGGGCCGGGTGAGCTGGTCGATGCCCGGACGGTGCAGGTCGTGCGGTCGCACGCCGAAGTCTCGCTCCAGCTCGTCGAGGCTGCCGTAGACGTCGATCCGCGGAAACACCGGATCGTCGCTCTTCCAGATGGGGATGGGTGCTCCCCAGAATCGGTTGCGCGTGATCGACCAGTCCCGGGCGCCCTCGAGCCACTTGCCGAAGAGCCCGTCCTTCACGTGTCCCGGGATCCAGTTGATCTGCTGGTTGAGCGCGACCAGCTGCTCGCGCAGCGCCGAGACCTTCACGTACCAGGAGTCCATGGCCTTGTAGATCAGGGGCTCGTCGGTTCGCCAGCAGTGCGGGTAGTTGTGCACGATCGTCTCGTGCTTGAAGAGCGCGCCGCGGTCGCGCAGCTCGCGAATGATCGACGGATTGGCGTCGAAGACCAGCTCGCCCTGCCAGGGCGGGACTTCGCTGGTGAAGCGTCCGGCCTCGTCGACGGGACACTTCACCGGGATCCCAGCGGCGCCGCAGACCTCCATGTCGTCCTCGCCAAAGCCGGGCGCCATGTGCACGACGCCGGTTCCCTCCTCCGTGTCCACGAAGTCGGCGCCGAGCACGCGGAAGGCGTTGGTCGTTCCCTCGAAGAACGGGAACAGCGGCGAGTACTGGCGGTCGATGAGCTCGCGGCCGAGAATGCTCCCGACGCGCTCCCCCCCGGCGAGCTCGCGCTCGAACTTGGCCACGGTGGCCTCGCCCAGCACGATCCGCCGGCCGTCCTTCTGGAACACCGCGTACGCGATCTCGGGCCCCACCGCGAGGGCGAGGTTCGACGGCAGGGTCCACGGCGTGGTGGTCCAGGCGAGCAGGTCCGTCGGATGCTCCTCCCCGGGCTGCCTCCGCAGCGCGAAGCGCACGGTGATGGCGGGGTCCTGGCGCTCGCGGTACGAGTCGTCGAGCCGCGTCTCGTGGTTGGAGAGCGGCGTCTGGGCGGCCCACGAGTACGGCATCACCCGATAGCCCTCGTAGAGGAGCCCCTTCTCGTAGAGCTGCTTTACCGCCCAGATGACGCTCTCCATGTAGGAGAGGTCCATGGTCTTGTAGTCGTTCTGGAAGTCCACCCAGCGGGCGGCGCGGTGCACGTACTCCCGCCAGGCTTCCGTGTAGCGCATGACCGAGCTGCGGCAGTAGTCGTTGAAGCGGTCGATCCCGTACTCGATTACCGCGGCGCGGCCCCGGACGCCGAGCTCCCGCTCCGCCTCCATCTCCGCCGGCAGCCCGTGGCAGTCCCAGCCGAAGCGGCGCTCTACGCGGCGGCCGCGCAGGGTCTGGTAGCGGGGCACTACGTCTTTTACGTAGCTGGTGATCAGGTGCCCGTAGTGAGGGAGCCCGTTGGCGAAGGGCGGACCATCGTAGAAGACGTACTCATTGGCTCCACCGGGCCGCGCCCGCACCGACTCGCGGAACACGTCCTCGCGCTCCCAGTCGTCGAGGACCGCGCGTTCGAGGCGCGGCAGGTCGGGCTGCGGATCGACGTCCGGGTAGGGCTTCTCACTCATACGCACACTGGGTCCAGCGGGTGGCGCCGGAGGGTACCCCAAGACCGGGCACGGACCGCCTCGCCACGCTAAAAAGGGGGTGGGAGCGAAACATCGAGGAGGTCTCTCCGTGCTCGCCGCCGTCATGCGAGACTCCGGCATCGTCCTGGACACGGTGTCCGACCCGGAGCCCGGCTCGGGCGAGGTGCTGGTCAAGACCCTGGCCTGCGGAATCTGCGGCTCCGACCTCCACGCCCTCCGGCATGCGGACAAGATGCTGGAAGCCGCGGCCGAGTCTGGCGCTGGGCAGGGGCCGGGCCCCAGCGTGGTGGTGATGGATCCGTCCCGGGACGTGGTACTGGGCCACGAGTTCTGCGCCGAGATCGTGGACTTCGGGCCCAACACCACCAAGCGCCTGAAGGCCGGGACACGGGTGGTCTCGGTTCCGCTGGCCTTCCGCGGCACCTCGATCCACGCGGTCGGCTACTCGAACGAGCTCCCCGGCGGCTACGGCGAGGCCATGGTCCTCTCGGAGCCGCTTCTCCTGGAGGTGCCGAATGGCCTGTCTACCGAGCGCGCGGCCCTGACCGAACCCATGGCCGTGGGCGCACACGCCGTGGCGAAGTCCGGAATGGGTCAAGGCGATGCAGCCCTGGTGGTGGGCTGCGGGCCGGTGGGCCTGGCGGTGATCGCCGCGCTGCGCATGTTGGGCGTCGAGGCCGTCGTCGCCGCGGACTACTCGCCCATGCGGCGCCGGCTGGCCGAGGGCCTGGGCGCCCACCGCGTGGTCGACCCCGCCGAGCGCCCCGCCATCGACGCGCTCCGCGAGCTCGCGCCGTTCAAGCCCGCCGTGATGTTCGAGTGCGTCGGCGTTCCCGGGGTGATCCAGCAGATGATGAAGGATGCGCCCCGGGGCGCGCGCATCGTCGTGGCGGGCGTGTGCATGGAGGTCGACTCCTTCAAGCCGATGATCGGCATCAACAAGGAGCTCTCGCTGCAGTTCGTGCTGGGCTACATGCCGGACGAGTTCGCGAACACCCTGCGCGCCATCGCCGAGGGCGAGATCGACGTGGATCCGCTCATCACCGGCCGGGTGGGCCTGGAGGGTGTGGCGGGCGCGTTCGAGGACCTGGCGCGTCCGGACGAGCACGCCAAGATCCTGGTGCAGCCCCACTCCTGAGCCCAGGCGCCCAGACCGGGGGAGAGATGCCCGAGCTACCGGAGGTCGAGGTCACGCGCCGCCGCATCGAGCCCCTGCTCCTGGGGCGCACGATCGCGGCGCTTCGCACGACCGGCCCCAGCTACCTGTTCGTGACGCCGCCCGGAATCCTGCGCCGTCGCGTGCGCGGACGCACCACCACGGCGCTCTTGCGCCACGGCAAGTACCTGATCGCGGAGCTCGACGACGGCGCGCGTCTGGTGCTGCACCTGGGCATGACCGGGCAGCTCTTCGTCAGCGGCGCGTCCAGCGTGAGGCTGCTCTCCGCCACGGCCCGGGCGTCCCTGGCTCCGCAGGAGCAACGCGCCTTCCGCCCGGATGAGCACACCCACCTCCGCTTCCGCTTCAAGGACGGAGGCCCCGACATCTACCTCCGCGACGTGCGCAAATTCGGCAAGGTGTTCTGGCTGGCCCCGGGCGAGGATCATCCCCGGCTGGCGCGGCTGGGCCCCGACGCGCTGGTCTTCGACGGCGACGCGCTCTTCGCGGCTACCCGCGGGCGCGTGGTCGCCGTCAAGGCGCTGCTCCTGGACCAGTCGGTGCTGGCCGGCGTGGGCAACATCTACGCGGACGAGGCGCTCTTCGTCGCCGGGGTCCGGCCGCGGCGGCGCGCGGGGCGAGTCACGCGGCGCGAGTGCGCGGCCATCGTCGCTGGGCTGCACCGGATCCTGCGGCGCAGCATCGAGACGGGCGGCTCCAGCATCCGAGACTACGTCGCACCGGACGGCTCCGACGGCCGGTACCAGGATGAGCGCCGGGTCTACGCGCGCGAGGGAGAGCCCTGCGCGGTGTGCGGCGCGGCGATCCGCCGGGTGGTGGTCGCGGCGCGCGGGAGCCACTATTGCCCGCGCTGCCAGCGATGAGGCGGACACGGTGATGAGCTTTGGCCAGCGAATGGGGGCGCGGACGCCGTGTTGAGCTTTCGCGAGCTGGTCCGCGCCGCCGCCATCCTGGACGGCGAGCTGGCGGGACGACGCCTCGAGAAGATCGTCCAGTGCGAGCCAGACGAGGTGGTGCTGCGTTTGTCGCCCGCCGAAGCGAGAGGATCGAAGCGCCATCTTCTGCTCTCGTGTCGCCCGGGACTCGCGCGGGTGGCGGAGATCGACGCCGCGCCGGCCGCGCCCGAGACTCCGCCGGCCTTCGTGAGCTTCCTGCGCGCACGGCTGGGCCGCGCGCGCTTCGCGGGCGCGCGCATCCTCGGCGGCGACCGCCAGCTCGCCCTCCGTTTCGAGGCGCGCGAAGGGCTGTTCGACCTGGTGCTCTCGATCCTGGGCAGGCGCAGCAACCTGTACGTCCTCGACGGCGAGGGGCGGCTGGCGCGGGCCCTGCGCCCCCTGGAGGTCACCCGGCCCGAGTTCGTGCTGGGAGAGCCGTGGCGGGACCCGACCACGCCCCTGCGCGAAGAGGGCGAGGACCGCTGGGCGGCGGTCGCTGACGGTGCGTTCCTCGCGGCCGTCGCCGAGACGTACGCCGACCTGGAGAGCGCCCGGCGAGCCGATGATCTCGCCCGGCGGCTCGGCGTAGCGCTCCGCAAGGAGCGCAAGGGCGCCGATCGGCGCGCGGCCAAGGTCGAGGCCGAGCTGGCCGAGGCCGATCGCGCCACCGAGCTCCAGCGCCAGGGCGAGCTCCTGAAGAGCGTGCTGGCTGATGTGAGGCCCGGCGACCGCGAGGTCCGCGCGCGCGACTACGAGACCGGGGAGGAGGTGACGATCCCTCTCGATCCCAAGCTCAGCGCCAGGCAGAACCTGGACGCCACCTTCAAGCGCTACCAGAAGCTCTTGCGGCGCCTCACCAAGGCCGGTGGCCAGGTCGACCAGGCCCGCTCCCGCTGCCGCGAGCTCGAGGCGCTGGGGACCGAGCTCTCCTCGCTCGACCCCGTCGACCTCGCTGCGTTTGCGGAGCGGCCCGCGGTGGCGGCGCTGCTCGAGAAGCACGCGCCGGCGGCTCGGCGTTCGCCGTCGCCGAAGGCGACGGACAAGTTGCGCATCGGCCGCTTCAAGGACGTGCCGCGGCGGCTGCATCCGCGTCGCTACAGGAGCGCGGACGGGCTCGAGATCTGGGTGGGCCGCAACGACGACGGGAACGACTTCCTGAGCACCCGGCTGGCCCGCGGCAACGATCTGTTCTTCCACCTGGACGGCGCGCCCGGGAGCCACGTCGTGCTGCGCACCGAGGGTCGGACCGATCCGCCCCAGGAATCGCTGCTCGACGCCTGCGAGCTGGCGGTGCACTTCTCCAAGGCGAAGAAGGCCACCCGCGCCGAGGTGCACGTGGTGCCGATCAAGCAGGTGAAGAAGCCCAAGGGCGCCAAAGCCGGCCTGGTCTGGGTGACGGGGGGCCGGTCGGTTCACCTGCGGCGCGAGGAGAAGCGCCTGGCGCGGGTGCTGAGGTCCCGCATGGACGACTGAGTGGGCGGCCGCAGCCGTCTTCTTCTACGATCCCAAGGCGCGTTCCCAGGAGGATCTCCCGTGAAGTACGAGCAGCGCAATCCGCTCCCCATCCCCGCCTCGGGCCCCAGTGAGTCCGTGAGCTCCACCATGGACACCATCTTCGACTGGCGGTACGCGCTCGAGCAGGAGAACCTGCTCGGTCTGTACGAGAAGGGGAAGCTCGCCACCTGGAACGCCTCGGACCTCGACTGGAGCATCGATGTCGACCTCGAGAAGATGATGCGCCAGCGGAGCGGCGCCGCCGCCCGCGAGGCCTTCAACCAGCTGCTCCAGCCGCCCCGGCCCCTCGACGATCGCGAGACCGTCGAGGTGAACCTGAACATGAACGCCTGGATGCTCTCCCAGTTCCTGCACGGGGAGCAGGGTGCGCTCCTGGCCACGGCCAAGATCGTCCAGGCGGCGCCGCTCGAGGAGGCGAAGTGGTACGCCGCCAACCAGGTGGCCGACGAGGCGCGTCACGTCGAGGTGTATCACCGCTACCTCACCGAGAAGCTCGGCCGCTCCTTCGAGGTGAACCCCCACCTCCAGACCCTCCTCGACCAGATCATCGAGGACTCGCGCTGGGACATGACCTACCTGGGCATGCAGATCATGGTGGAGGGACTGGCGCTGGCGGCGTTCGGGCTGATGAAGGTGCAGATGCCCGACGAGCCCCTGATCCAGGACATCACCTCGCGCATCATGGCCGACGAGGCGCGCCACGTGGCGTTCGGCGTCCTCTCCCTCCAGGACCTGTACAGGGACATGACCGAGGCCGAGCTCCGGGAGCGGGAGGATTTCATCATCGAGGCCACCCACCTGATGCGCGATCGCCTGCTGATGGAGCAGGTCTACGAGCGCATGGGCTTCGACGTGAAGGTGTGGGTGACCTGGGCCACCAACACGCCCTTCATGAAGGGCTTCCGGCAGATGCTGTTCTCGAAGATCGTGCCCAACTTGAAGCGCCTGGGCCTGTTGACGCCGCGCGTTCGCGAGGCCTACGAGAAGATCGGCATCCTCCAGTTCGAGAACCTCAAGGACTCCACCCAGGACGCGGAGCCCACTCCCCCGGCGGAGCTCGTCCAGCTCCTGGCAAAGCTCCAGGGCGCCGAGCAGCCCGCGTCGGGCGCCTAGAGGGCGCGGGGTGGGCAGCCCGTGAGTCGCTGGTCCCAGCTCGCCCGTCCGCCCCACCTCGACGACGAGGAGCGAGCCCGGCAGGCTTCGCTCCTGCACACGGTGCTGCTGGCCCTGATGGCCTCGCTGCTGGTCTGCGTCGTGATGGTCGCGGTGGTCGGCGGGAACCCATTGGGGTATGGCATCCTGGCGGGCGCATTCGCCTTCGCCCTCGTCTCCTTCGTCGCACTGCGGGCGCAGCGCCTGACGCTCTCCGCGTCGGTCCTCGCCGCGGTGCCGATCTCGACCGCCGTCGTTGCGGCGGTAATGCTGGGCCGACCGGGCACCTCGATTGCTCTTTCCTTCATGTTCGCCGTGGTGACCTGCGCCGTGCTGCTCGGTGGATGGGGGTTCCTGGGGGCGCTCGCGCTGAGCGCCGTGGGTTTCGTGGTGCTTGCTTACGGGCAGGACTGGGGAATCCTGCCCGCCCCGATGCCGCAGGCGAATCGCGAGGTGGATCTCGTCGTGAGGCTCATCTACCTGGGCCTCTCCGGGCTGCTGGTCTACTACGCCGGCCGCAACATGCGCGCATCGCTGAGCGCCAGCCGCGCCCACCGCCGGGCGCTGGAGCAGAGCGAGTTCCGCTACCGGAACCTGTTCGAGAACGCTCCCATTGGCATCGAGCTCGTGGACCGGGAGCTCAACGTCCTGACGGTGAACCCCAAGATTGTGGAGCTCGTGGGGGCGGCGTCCGCGGAGGAGCTCGTCGGTCACAACTTCAAGGAGTTCCCCCTCTACCAGGTGGAGGGCGCCCGCAGGGCGCTGGAGCAGTGTCTGAATCGGGGTCTCTCCCAGGCTGGCGAAATCTCCTACGTGAGCCGCTGGGGGAACACCATGGATCTGCGGTTCGATTGCCTTCCCACCCGGGACGCCGACGGTGAGATCAGCGGCGCGCTTCTGCTCTGCCAGGACGTGGGCGAGAGGCGGAGCCTCGAGGCGCAGCTCCACCAAGTGCAGAAGATGGAGGCGGTGGGTCAGCTGGCCGGCGGCATCGCCCACGACTTCAACAAC
>JAPUKG010000119.1 GCA_027295775.1 Pseudomonadota bacterium | reverse complement strand
TTCCTCCGACGGCGTCTCCGTCTTCCCTGGCCCTGCCCGAGACCAGCGCGCTCCCGACGACCGTGGTGGAAGAGAGCATTCAAAAGCGGCGCTCGGCCAGGCACTTCGAGCCCGACCCGATCGCCCTGGAGAACCTGAGCTTCGTCCTGGAGATGGCCCAGGGACCACGCGCCCTGGAGCGGGCGCCCGGTGTGGAGCTGTATCTCGCGGCGCACCGCGTGAAGGATCTCGCTCCCGGCCTGTACCGTTACGAAGCGAAGGCCCACCGCCTCGCCCCGCTTCGCGAGGGCGACCTGGCTCGAGCGCTGGTGAGCGCCTGCCTCGGCCAGGAGAAGGCGGGTGCGGCCGCGGTGGCCTTTCTGATGGTGGCAAAGCTCACACGCGAAGCCGCCCGTGCCGGGGACCGCAGCTATCGCGACCTCCTCATCGAATCGGGGGCGATCGGCCAGCGCATCTACCTTTCCGCCGAATCGGCGGGCCTCGCCGCGCGAAACCTGGCCGCCTTTATGGACGACGAGCTGAACGAGCTGATGGGACTGGACGGCCAGAACGAGGCGGTGGTCCACCTGACCGTGGTCGGCCACGGCGACTGAGAGCAGGGGGCAGTTGCTATCCTCGGAAACCATGGCAAGAAAGCCGCCCGGGCCGGTTCTTGCCACGCACGCTCTCCTCCTGACGGGCGCCCCGGGCGTCGGCAAGACGACGCTGGTGCGGCGAGTCGCCACCGAGCGGGCCGGCCCCAGCCCGAGGAAGGCGGCGCCCCGGCGGACCGGGGAAACGGGAAGCGAACGACGGCAGGGTCTGGTCTGCTCGGGCTTCACCACCGAGGAGATCCGCGAAGGGACTCGACGGGTCGGCTTCCGGATCGAACCCGTTGGCGGGCCGGGTCGGATCATGGCCCACGTGCGCTTCGGCGGCGCCGCGCGGGTCGGACGCTACGGCGTCGATGTGGCGTGCATTGACGCCATCACCGAGGAGGTTCTCGGTCTGGAGCCGAACGTCGACCTCTATCTCATCGATGAGATCGGGAAGATGGAGTGCCTGTCGGAGCGTTTCGTCGCGGCGGTGCGGGCTCTCCTCGACTCGGAAAAGCGCGTGGTCGCGACCATCACGCGCAGTGGCGGCGGCTTCATCGCCCAGGTCAAGCGCCGGCAGGACGTCGAACTCTGGGAGGTGCGGGTCGACAACCGTGACGGCCTCCTCGGCCCGATGCTCGCCTGGATTGACTCCAGGTGAGAACCGCGTGCGCCCGGACCACTCCTCTGCCTGATTCCGTAAGTGGTCTCGATGCCCCGACGCTGCTGCGTTTGTTGCGGATTTGTTGCGGACATCGGTGCCGATCGGCGCAATTCGGCGGAGCTAAGTCCCGAAGTTCCCGTCATTCCTGGTCTTCGGATCCCCGTCCCCATCCGGATGGGCCCCTACAGGATCACGTGACAAAGAGTGTCTCTACTTGAAAAGACGCCCACTAGTGAGGGTCCGTATAGGGCCGTCCTAGGTGCAGGCCAGTGCCGGCATTTGCACCCGCTTGCAAGGCCACAGACGCAAGTTCGCGCTATTCCTCGGGGTCGTCGGGATCTTTTAATCCATCGGTCAGGGGTTCGATTCCCCTCGGGCCTACCAGTACTTAGCGAGTGCGCGTGGACGGAATCAATTGCTCTGCATCCCGTGCGGGCGAATCATGTTGGCTAGAGCGCGGCCAGACACGCGCGGGCGAGACCGGGAGGGCGAAGCGGGGCCAAAAGTGCGCGTAGCAGCACCATTGCGTCCAGCACGTCACACGGTCGCAGTGGCGGGATGACGGTGCAGCGAGCCGTTGCCAGGGACGAGAGCGGCAGGCTGACTGGATCCGCCAGGTGGGCGCGGAGCAGCGCAGCGTCGGCGGGATCGACGCTGAAGTTGACGTTCACGTCGCCGCAGACGGCAAGCGCGGTGATCACGGCCTTGGGGGAGCGGTCGCTCCCGAAAAGTCCAAAGTTCTTCCCCACGTCCCCCGCGCAGCTGAGCTCGCTCTTCCAGGTCTGGTCGAAGGCTTCGAAGAAGGTGAACTGGACGTTGTCCGTCTCGAGCAGCGTGCGGAAGTAGGTGGTTTGCTTGGCCTGATCGAGCTCGCTGCCGGGGGCGGTAGGCAAGCCGGCTTCGCGCAGGACGACCTGCTTGCTGCCGGCGACGGCGGCAACGTCGTGGTAGCGATCGGCGGTCCAGCGGGCGGCCCAGAGAGGATCGAGGGTGCCGGCGCAAAGGCCCTCGAGGGCCCAGTCCCAGAACGGGTGGACGGTGGGGGCCAACCAGTCGCCCACGTCACGCAGGGCGGCGTTCTCTAGGTACATAAACCAGGGCTCGGAAGTGGTGACGGGCTTGCCGGTGGCGCTGCGTAGCTGGACAATCGCGGCCTCGAGTTCCGACAGGCTGTAGTCGCCGCGCAGCAGCCCCTCGGTGCCGACGATGTAGCCCGCGACGTGATCGGCTGCCGCGATGGCGTTAGCGAGCTCGCTAACGCTCTTCGGATCCCAGACGCCCAGGATGGTGGCCAGGCCCTGGGTCTGGGCACGCTCGGCGATGCGGTCGAGCGGCTGTGCGACGCCATAGGTCATGACGCCGCCAAAACCCACCGACGCGAGCAGCGCCAGATCGGCATCGATCTGCGCGGTCGTCGGGTCGGTGATGCCCGGCACATAGTGGGTCGGGCTGTAGGCGATCCAGGGCCGGCTCATGTCGACGACCTGGGCCGACACCTCCCCAGAGCTCAACGTGAGCACGATCCCGATCAGTGCGCCGACGGTGGCGCGCACTGAGTTGGGCCAGGGGGGGAGCATGGGGCGGACCTGAGCTTAGCAACCCCAACCCGTGGAATCCGCTTGGCGAAGCGGGGACACCAGCGAAGAGCAGCCAGGCTCACTCATCGAAGCCTCGTCCCCGCGGCTCGCCAGCCACCGACGGGAGGGATCGCGCGAGCAGCGCCCGACCCTCCATTAGGCTCTGCGAGTAGCCGTGGGCGGCGGCGAGCCGGTCGAGGGACTCGAGGGACGTCTGGATCATGAAGGGTGCAGTGCTGTGCTCGACCGCTTCCGTGAGGGTGAGCAGGCCTTCCTCCCTCTTGCCCGTCAGCAGCAGGAACTTGCCGCGGGCATAGAAGGCCCAGGGCAGGTTCACGCCGGCGGCGATCTGCTCGCGGCAGCGCTCGATGGCCCTCTCGATTGCGGGTCGCAGCGTCGTGACGATGTCGACGTCGGGCCGGAGTGCCCGCTCGGTCTCGATCACACCCCCGAGCGCGTAGGGATCGGGGGGGTCGATCTCGTGTGCGCGTCGGTAGAGGTCGAGGGCCTTCTTGTCATCTCCGCGCCGCTTCCAGGTGCCGCCGAGCGAGCAGAGAGCATGCGGATCTCGGTGCGGCTCCGTGCACGCCTGCTCCAGCAGCTGCTGGCCGCGATGGTAGAGCGCGGACTCGGGGCTCTTCCGGTCCTTCTGGCAGAGCGCCACGCCCAGGTCGCGCAGGGCGGGCTGGTGGCCTGAAGCAGCGGGGACCTGCAGGACCTCGATGGCGCGGTCCCAGTCACCGAGCTCGATTGCGAGCTTCCCCAGGCGGGTGGCCACATCGGGATCGGCTCCGGACTCGAGGACCTGCTCGAGGATTCCGATCTCCTGCACGATCTCCTCGGGGCTCAGGTAGGCCGGATACGAGATCCCGTGCGCATGGAAGCCGGCGCGCATACGGGAGAAGGACCGATCGACTGCCTTGAGGACCTTCGCGAGATCAGCGAGCTCCTGGCTCCAGCGATCAGGGGGCGGCACGGGTGTGCGATGGCCCATCTCGCGCGTCAGATGAAGCCAGGCGTGCTCCAGCACGGTGCGGACCTCGACTTCCGCCCACAGGCCGAGCGCTGCTTCCGGCACTTCGACACCTAGCGCGTGACGCAGCGCTACGGCTCGGGGCCGATCGAGCCGCACCACCCGTCTGACCGCACCGTAGCTGGAGCGGCTGAGCGCCGAACTCCGTGTCGCTCCGGTGGACGCCTCCGGGTCGACCTCGAAGTACCGTTCGAGGAAGGACGTGACGCTGCGAACCTGGTCCTCGGTATGCACGATCACTCGTGCGCCGCACAGATCCCGCAGCTCCTCCAGCGGATTCGAGAGGCCCTTTGTGCGCAGGATTTTCTCGGCGAAACGCGAGGTAGGTTTGGCTCGCGCCTGAACGATGGCCAGCGGCGCCTCCTCCTGTACGATACGTTCGAGGATCTGCCGCAGGGCGCCCGCCAGGTGTTCGTACAGCGGGCGCACGTTCTTGAACGCCGCGACCTGCGCTCGCACCGAGTGGCCGGCGCCTGGCGAGCCCTCCCCCTCGCCGATCCGAGACACTGCAACGGAGTGGGGGCCCGGAAGCGGCGCATCGGGACGTGTGCTCCACGCCTCGAGAAGCTGGTCGCCCCGAGGCTCCAGCTCGCGGTAAAACTGGAGGTAGAGCGTCTCGAGGACCCCGATCAGCTCGCGCACGCCACCGGGCCAGCTGTGCGCCTCGAGCAGCGAGACGATCTCAGGCGAGAGGCTCGCCGCGGGCGACCTCGTTACGTCGTCGCGCCAAAGCCGCTGGGCCAACAGCCCGATGTCGCCACGACGCTCGGCCAGTCCGGGCACGCGGATCACCAAATGCGCGAAGCGATAGTAGAGGTCCGCGCGAAAGTCGTTCCTGACCACCATGCCGTAGAGAT
>JAPUKG010000118.1 GCA_027295775.1 Pseudomonadota bacterium | reverse complement strand
CCGATACAATGCAACGCGTGCGGGACGTGAATCCTGAGCCAATGGTGAGCCCAGCGTGCGGGACGTGATCGTGATCGGCGGCGGCCACAACGGACTGACCGCCGCCGCCTACCTGGCTCGCGCCGGCCTGCGCACGCTGGTGCTCGAGCGCCGGCCGGTCCTGGGTGGCGCCTGCGTCACCGAGGAGCTGTGGCCCGGCTTCCGGGTCTCGAGGGCGGCCTACGTGGCGGGCCTGCTTCGCCCGGCCGTGATCCGGGAGCTCGGCCTGCGCGCCCACGGCCTGCGGCTCCTGGAGCGGAACCCCTCCTCCTACACCCCCCTTCCGGACGGGCCCGGCCTGCTGCTGGGAAGGGACCCCGCCGCCAACGCTGCGGAGATCCGGACCTTCTCGGCCCGCGATGCGGAGCGCTATCCGGCCTACCAGGCGCTGCTCGATCGCGCTGCCCGGGCCCTCGAGCCCATGCTGGACGTTCCGCCCCCCGACCTCCCGTGGCCCCGGCTGCGCGACCTGCGGCCGCTCCTCCGCAGCGCGCTGGGTGCGCTGCGATTGGGGCGCGAGCTGCCCCGCGCGCTCGCGCTCCTGCTGGGTCCGGCGCGGCCCGCCCTCGAGACCTGGTTCGAGAGCGAGCCCCTGCGCGGCACGCTCGCCACCGATGCGGTGATCGGCGCGTGGGCCTCGCCGTCCACGCCCGGCACCGGCTACGTGCTCTTCCACCACGTCATGGGCGACACTGGCGGCGCGCGCGGTGTCTGGGCGTACGTGCGGGGCGGGATGGGTGCACTGTCCGAGGCGATCGCGGCCGCGGCCCGGGCCGCCGGGGCCGAGATCCGCCGCGACGCGCCCGTGGCCCGGGTCGTGGTGGAGGACGGTCGCGCCCGGGGCGTGGTGTTGGAAGACGGCTCGACCCTGACGGCCCGGGCGGTCGTGTCGAACGCGGATCCCCGTTGCACCTTCGAGGATCTGGTGGGAACCGAGCACCTGCCCACCGACTTCGCCCGCGAGCTCGCCACCCTCGACTTCAAGAGCCCGAGCCTGAAGATCAACTTCGCCCTCGATCGGCTGCCGGTCTTTCCCGGACGCAGCGGCTCGGGACACGCCCCCGCGGCAGGGCCGGAGCACCGCGGCACCATCCACCTGGGGGCCGTCGACCTCGATTCGATCGACGCCGCCTTCGAGACTGCGCGGGCCGGGCGCCTGCCCGAGCGACCGCTCGTCGAGCTGACTCTGCCCTCGTCCCTGGACGACAGCGTGGCGCCGCCGGGTAAGCACGTGGGATCGATGTTCGTGCAGTACGCGCCCTACGAGATCGACGGTGGCTGGGACGGCGCGCGCGACGCGTTCGCGGACCGCGTGTTCGCGCTGGTCGACGAGGTGGCGCCGGGCTTCAGCCAGAGCGTCCTCGAGCGCGAGGTGCTGGCGCCCCCCGACCTCGAGCGCATCTTCGGCCTCACCGGTGGCAACATCTTCCACGGCGCCATGTCACTCGACCGCCTGCTCTTCATGCGTCCGCTCCCGGGCTGGGCGCAGTACCGGACGCCCATCTCCGGCCTCTACCTGTGCGGCGCCGGCACCCACCCCGGCGGCGGCGTGATGGGCGCCTGCGGCCGCAACGCGGCGGGCGAGATCCTGAGGGACCTCGGCTAATTCGGCGCGCCCAGCAGCCGTGAGTACATGCGCGCGTCGTCTCGGCTGGGGTCGCGCTCGAGTACCGCCCGCCACTCGGCGCGGGCGTCGTCGGCGCGGCCCATGCTGTAGTAGACGAGTCCGAGCTGGATCTGTGCCTCCAGGAAGTGCGGGTTGCCGCGCAGCACCCGCCGGAACTCGCGCACCGCCCGGTCCGGCAACCCGGCCTGGCGCAGCGCGATGCCCAGCCGGTGACGGATATCGTGGAAGTCCGGACAGCGGTCGAGGGCCTTGCGGTACGCCTCGATGGCCTCCCCCCAGTCGCTGGCTTCTCCGTAGGCGTCGCCCACCGCGGCCTGGAGGTTGGCCAGCTTGCCGCGGGTGGTGGCGTCGAGCACGCCGGGCGCGCCCCGCGACACCATCGACGCCCGTTCCGCCAGCGCCCGAGAGCGCTCGAAGTCGCCGGTGCGTTCGTAGACGCTGGCCAGGGCCAGCAGCGCCTCGGCGTAAGACGGATTCAGCCGCACGGCGCGGCGCAGGCTCTCGGCCGCGGCGTCGCTATCGCCGTTGCGATCGTGCAGGACGCCGATCATATAGTGGACGTCCGCGAAGCCGTTGCGGGTCTCGAGCAGACGCGTGAACGCGTCGAGCGCGCCGTCCACGTCGCCGCGGTCGAAACGTTCGCGCCCCCGCGCGTAGCTCTCCCGTTCCGCCGCGGTCAGCCGCACGGACTCCCCCTCATCGCGACTCCGCGATGTGATCCGCGGCCCGGGCCGCCAGCTCGGTGTTCCGGAAGTTCTCCACGATCACGTGGAAGAGCCGCATCGCCTCGTCGTTTCGCCGCATGCGCTCGTAGCTGACGCCCAGCTTGAAGAGCGCCTCGGCGTCGAGCCCCAGTCCCGGGTACGTGTCCAGCACGTTCCGGTATCGGTCCGCTGCCGCCTGATACTCGCCGGTGTCCCGGTAGAAGTCGCCGATCTCCATCACGCTCTGGGCCAGCAGCGTGCGCAGCTCGCGAAGCAGCTCCTCGCCCAGCCGGGTCTCCTCGGAGTACGGATAGCGGCGAACCAGCTTCTCCAGGTACGCCAGCGCCTCCCGCGTCGCCGTCTGATCCCGGTTCGACGTCTTGATCTGGTTGTAGTGACAGAGCGCCGATCGCAAGATGGTGTACGGGACCTTGTCGTGTTGCGGGTGGAGGTCCGAGAAGTCCCGGTAGTAGGAGAGAGCCTCCTCGTAGCGCTTATCGTCGAAGTAGGCGTCGGCGATGCGCAGCTCCGCCTTCACCGCATAGTCGCTGTAGGGGTAGTTATCGATGATCGTCTGGAAGGTGTCGATCGCCTCGGTGTAGTCCACGTAGGTGTAGACCCAGAACCAGCGGCGACCCTCGAGGGTGTTCTCGCCCTGCTCGTATAGCTCCTCGGCCGGCGGGACGTCCTCGAAGGAGGGGGTCTTCTTGCCGCACGCGGCGAGGGACACGGCCAGGAGCGTGAGGCACACCAGTCTGCGATCGAGCACGGGCCCTCTCTCGGTGGGGCGCTCGCAAGCTAGTGGCCGAACCTATCCCTGTCAATTTGCTAAGGTTTTGCGCCCACCGCACCCGAGCCATGGGAGGACATCGTGGATCAGGAGTCTATGAAGAAGCTGCGCCTGGATCGCCGACTGCTGAACCGCCGGGGCTGGATCTCGCCCGCCGAGTCCGAGCGAGCGATCGCCGCCCTCCCGGACGTCTCGGACAAGATCGATCCGGGCAAGCCCGCGTCCGAAGCCGAATCGGAGCAGGAGCCGGGGGACGGCGCGGGGTTCGACGGAGCGTGACGTGATCAAGGCGAAGCTCGGCGACCGGCTCGACGGGTGGATCCACCAGCTCTTCCCCTTCCTCTTCAAGCGCTCGCTCGATCCCAACCTGCTGACCGTCACCGGGTCGGTGGTCTCGCTGGCCGCCGCCCTGGCCTACGCCTTTGGCCACTTCTCCCTCGGCGGTGTCCTGCTGCTCGCCGGCGGCTTCTTCGACCTGGTCGACGGCGTGGTCGCCCGGCACTTCGGGCGCACCACCGCCTTCGGCGCCTTCCTGGACTCCACCCTCGACCGCTTCGTCGACATGGCCGTGCTGCTGGGTATCGTGGCCCACTACGGCCTGTCGGGTCGGCCCGGGATGCTGACCCTGACTTCGATCGTGCTGATCATGAGCGTTCTAACCTCGTACACGAAGGCGAAGGCGGAGCAGGTCATCCCCTACCTGAAGGGGGGCACGGTGGAGCGCGGCGAGCGCGTTGGGCTGCTGGCCTTCGGCTCGCTGTCCGGCCTGATGGTGCCGGCCCTGTGGCTGCTGGCGATCGGCACCACCGCGACCGTTGCGCAGCGCTTCCTGTCCGCGCACGAGGCGCTGGGCGAGAAGGATCTTCTCGAGGCGGCTCCCGCCCAGTCGGAGCGGGAGCGGGAGCAGGAACAGGAGCTGGAATCGGCCGGAGCGGGACAAGACGGGGAGGCGTGACGATGGCGAGCGAGAAGGACGGACCGAGTGGCCAGAAGGCGAAGGCCGAAGCGAATGCGCACGACCTTCCGGCCATTGACTTCGCCACCTTCGTGCTGTCGCTGTCGACGTCGGCCCTCTACCACCTGGGTCTCGTGAAGGATCCCGAGACCGGCGAGACCGTCGAGCCCAACATACCCGTGGCTCGTCAGACGATCGACACCCTGGAGATGCTGCGCGACAAGACGCGGGGCAACCTGGACGACCAGGAGAGCAAGCTGCTCGAGAGCCTCCTCTACGAGCTCCACGTCCGCTTCGTGGAGCTCGACAAGTGAGACATCGACGAGTGAGACGCCGGGCCCTTGGCGGGGGCTGAGGCGCAGACGCGCGTCCTCTCCGCTCCCGCGAAGCTGAACCTGGGGCTGCGTCTCCTGGGCCGGCGCCCCGACGGGGTCCACCTTCTGGAGAGCCTCTTCGTGCCCCTCGACCTGGCCGACCGGGTGGAGCTGCATGTGGAAGTGGCGGCGGGCGGGTCCGGCGGCCCCGTCGTCGAGCTCGAGCTGGAGGGGCGCGCGCCGTCCCGCGACGTCCCCACCGACGAGACCAACCTGGCCGCCGCGGCGGCCCGGGCCTTCCTCGACGCCGCCGGGCTCGCGGGCCGGGTCCGCATCCGGCTGCGCAAGGAGGTGCCGGTGGCAGCCGGACTGGGCGGCGGCTCGAGTGACGCCGGGGCCGTGCTGCGCGGTCTGGCGGAGCTCTTCCCGGACGCGCTGCCCTCTGGGGAGATCGCGCGCCTCGCCGCCGGCCTTGGCGCGGACGTTCCCTTCTTCCTCGACCCCAGGCCGGCGCTCGTGACCGGGATCGGCGAGCAGGTGGAGCCGGTCGACGGCGTTCCCGAACTCGATCTGGTCCTGGCCAATCCCGGGATTTCCCTCGCCACGGCGGAGGTCTACGCGGCTGCGGACGCCCTCGGGCCCGCGTTGACGCCCGCCCGGGCAGGCTCTACGCTGCGTTCGCTTTCGGAGCTCCAGACCGCGGGGAAGGTCGGCGGAAGCGTCGGCGGCGGAGGCTGGCAGGTCGACGGACTCGCAAAGCTCTTGGTGAACGATCTGGAGCCGGCCGCGCTGCGGCTCTGCCCGTCGGTGGGACGCCTGCGCGACAGCCTGCGGGCGGCCGGAGCGGCTGCGGTCGGGATGTCCGGGAGCGGGGCCACGGTCTACGGGATCTTCCGGAGCCGAGCGGAGGCGGAGTCGGCGATTCGGAAGGCCGGGTTCGAGTTGCAGTCGGCGGATTTTCAGTCAGCTTTTCGCTCAGCAGATGGACAGCCGGCAGTGTGGGCACGGGTGGTCCGGTCCTCGGGCTCGCGGAGTGATTGAGATCCTTGGGGCGTCGCCAAATTGGTAAGGCAGCGGCCTTTGGAGCCGCCATTTGCAGGTTCGAGTCCTGCCGCCCCAACCTTCGGAACGGGGCTCGGGACACAGAAACACCCCAACCGAGGCGGGTTCGATGCAGCCCATGAAACTCTTCAGCGGGAACTCCCACGGCGCACTGGCGCGCGCCATCAGCGGTTACCTCGACATCGAGCTGGGCAAGGCCGAGGTGGGGACGTTCAGCGACGGCGAGTGCTGCGTCGAGATCGACGAGAACGTCCGCGGTATGGACACCTTCGTGCTCCAGTCCATCTGCTCGCCTCCGGACAAGCACCTGATGGAGCTGCTGATCATGATCGACGCCCTGCGTCGGTCGTCGGCGCGGCGCATCACCGCCGTGGTCCCGTACTACGGCTACGCCCGCCAGGACCGCAAGGTGAAGCCGCGGGTCCCGATCACCGCGAAGCTGGTCGCGGATCTCATCTCCACCGCCGGCACCGACCGCTTGCTGTGCATCGACCTCCACTCGGGCCAGATCCAGGGCTTCTTCAACATCCCGGTGGACAACCTCTACGCGACGCCGGTCCTGCTCAACGCCGTCCAGCGCAGGCTGCCCGGGGACCTGACCATCATCTCGCCGGACGCGGGCGGCGTGGAGCGCGCCCGGGCGTACGCCAAGCGCCTGGACGCCACCCTGGCCATCGTCGACAAGCGGCGGGAGGCCGCCAACATGGCCGAGGTGATGAACATCATCGGTGAGGTGAAGGGCCGTACCTGCGTGATCGTCGATGACATGGCGGATACGGCCGGCACCCTCACCGAGGCCGCCAAGGCGCTCCAGTACGAGGGCGCGAGCGCGGTCTACGCGGCCATCACCCATCCGGTCCTCTCGGGTCCCGCCATCAAACGGATCGCCGAGTCGCCCATCGAATCCATGATCGTCACGGACACGATTCCGCTGCGCCCCGACGCGGGCGACCTCGGCAAGATCGAAGTGGTTTCGGTTGCCCCGCTCCTCGGCGAGGCGATCCGACGCATCAACAACGAGGAGAGCGTAAGCTCGCTCTTCGTGTAGGAGAGAATCGTGGGTGAGCATTCACTCGCCGTCGAGATTCGCGTGGGTGCCGGCAAGGGCGTCGCGCGCAAGCTGCGCGCCGCAGGACGTCTGCCGGCCATCGTGTACGGGTCGGGCAACGACGCGATTCGCGTCTCGCTCGACCCGCGCCGCCTGGACGCGCTGCTCCGCTCGAGCGAAGCGGGCCTCAACACCCTGATCGATCTCGAGGGCGACCCGAGTGTCTCCGGAAAGACGGTCCTGGTGAAGGAGCTCCAGACCGATCCCGTGGAGGGCTGGATGCTGCACGCCGACCTGTACGAGGTCGATCCGCGCGCGACGATCGAGGTAGAGGTGCCGATCCGCGTCTTGGGTCAGCCAGTCGGCGTCACCCTGGGCGGCGGTATCCTCGACCACGGGCTGCGCGAGCTGCTGATCGAGTGCCTGCCCCGCGCGATCCCGGATTCCATCGACGTGGACGTGAGCGCTCTCGAGCTCGGGGACTCGATCCACGTCCGGGAGCTCCCGCTTCCGGAGGGCGTCGTGCTGAAGACGGACGCAGACCTCTCGGTCTTGTCGGTGGTGGCACCCACCGTCGCCGAGGAAGAGACTCCGGCCGAGGGCGAAGACGAAGGTCTCGAGGGCGAAGGCGTCGAGGGAGCCGAGGGCGAGGCCGCCGAGGGAGCCGAGGGCGAGGCCGCCACCGAGGGCGACGAGAAGAAGGCTGCGGACGACGGCAAGGGGAAGTCCGGCAAAGACCGCAGGTAGTCCCGGGCGTCCGTGAAGCTCGTAGTGGGACTCGGCAACCCCGGGCCGAGCTACGCCGGCACGCGCCACAACGTCGGGTTCCGCGTCGTGGAGCGCTTCGCCCGCTCAGCCGGGATCGAGCTGCGCGAGCTGCGCTTTCGGGGTCGCTTCGGGCGCGGCCGCTGGCGCGACAGCGAGGTCGCCGTGCTCGAGCCCCAGACCACCATGAACCGCTCCGGCGATGCCGTCGCCGCCGCGCTGGCCGCCCTCCCCCCTCTCGATCCCGGCAACGACGTCCTGGTGGTCTTCGACGATCTGGACCTCCCGTTCGGGCGACTCCGCCTGCGTCCCTCCGGCGGCGCCGGCGGTCACCGGGGCCTGGCGGACATCCTCGCGGCGCTGGGCCACGAGTCCGTGGCGCGGCTCCGCTTCGGTATCGGCCGCCCACCCGCAGGCCGGGATCCGGTGGAGTACGTGCTGGAGCTGTTTGCGCCCCACGAGGAGCGCCAGCTGGAGGAGCGCCTTGCGGCCGCCGCGGACGCCGTCGAGCTGGCACTGGCGGGGGGCGTCGTCCCGGCCATGGGCACGGTCAATCGAGCGGAGCCGGAGAGCTAGGCTCCCACCGGCGGTCGGGTGGTCGGGTGGTCGGGCGACGCTGCGCGGGAGAAGGACTCGAGAGATGGCAGAGGATCGCCGGAGCTACGTGAACATCCTCCAGGAGTTCTCCATCCCGCTGCTCGTGGGCGTGGCGGTCGCCATGCTCCTCGCGAACCTGGAGCCGGCACTCTACGCCGCTGTTCTCCACTGGCAGCCCGTCGAGGCCCTCCGTATCGGCGGACATGCCGTCGACTTCCACTTCCTGGTGAACGACATCTTCATGGTCTTCTTCTTCGGGATCGCGGCGAAGGAGATCACCGAGGCGTGCCTGCCGGGCGGCAGCTTGAGTCCCCTGCACAAGGCCCTGAACCCCCTCCTCGCCACGGCGGGCGGCGTGCTGGGACCGGTGGCGGTCTTCTTCGGCGGGCTCTGGCTCGCCTTCGAGCTCGGCATCTACACCCCGGCCGACGACGCCGAGCTGCTCGCCCGGGGCTGGGGCGTGCCCACCGCCACCGACATCGCCCTGGCCTGGCTGGTGGCCCGCGCGGTCTTCGGCAAGGGGCATCCGGCTGTCGACTTCCTGCTGCTCCTGGCGATCGTCGACGACGCTGTCGGGCTCGTGATCATCGCCGTGTTCTACGGGGACGCCGACAGCCCGATCGAGCCGGCCCTCCTGCTGCTGTGCCTGGGGGGAATGGGGGTCGCGTACGCGCTGCGCCGCTCGGGCGTGCGGAGCTGGCTCCCGTACGTCGGCGTCGGCGGGCCCCTGGCCTGGAGCGGGCTCTACTTCGCCCACCTGCACCCGGCGCTGGCCCTGTGTCTCATCGTGCCCTTCATGCCGGCGCCGCGCCGCGACCTCGGTCTGTTCCGGGACGAGGACGAGGTCGACATGATGGGCGAGGATCTCGCCCACGAGCTCCAAATCGAGCACTCGACGCTGCACCAGTTCGAGCACCAGATAAAGATCTTCGTCGACTTCGGGCTGTTCTTCTTCGCCTTCGCCAACGCCGGCGTCGCCCTCGCCGAGATCGGACCCATGACCTGGCTGATCCTGGGTGGACTGGTGATCGGCAAGACCCTCGGCGTCGGACTGCTGGGACTGCTGGCCCGCGCCGTGGGTCTCCCGCTGCCGACGGGGATGACGGTGCGCGACCTGATGATGGCCGGCTTCGTGGCGGCGCTCGGTCTCACCGTGGCGCTCTTCGTCGCCACGGCCGCCTTCGACGATCCGGGGCTGCAGGGCCAGGCCAAGATGGGAGCCCTCTTCTCGGGCTTCGTCGGTCTGGCGGCCCTGGCGATCGGCCGGGCCCTGGGCTTCGGCCCCCGCCCGTCCAACACAGTGGGCAAGGGGGACGTTTAGCCGCTTTGTCCCCCTATTGTCCGAGTATTATCGACTGATATTCGTTGTATTGTCGGGTCAATCTGCCATTGACCGGATATTGTCCGGGATCTATGGTGCGATCGATGCGTCTTCCCCAACTCGGACGACGCCGCGGACGGGGCGCCAACGGAAATGGAAGCCCCGTCTACCGGCAGATCGCGCTGCACATCCGCAGCGAGATCGCGGCCGGAGAGCTGGGGCCCGGCGACCGTCTGCCCCCGATCCGCAACCTGGCGCGCGACCTGGGCGTTAACCGCGACACGGTGGCGCTGGCCTACGAGTCGCTGGTCGGCGAGGGCTGGCTCGAGTCCGCGGTCGGACGCGGCACCTTCGTGCGCCGCTCGGCGTCGCCGGAGGGCCGTGGCAACGGCGAGGCGGTCGCGCTCGAGCTGACGCCCCAGGTCGAACAGCTCCTCTCCCTCGAGAACGCCCGCCCGCGTTTCGGCGCCAGCGAGGGCACCGTGAGCCTGCACACCCTGATTCCGGACCCCGCCTATTATCCGGTCGACGCGTTCCGGCGCTCGTTCACCCGCGCGCTGGCGGCGGGTGGGGCGGAGCTGCTCACCTACGGGGTGCCACAGGGTCACGCGGGCCTCCGCAGCACCCTGGCCGAGCGCTTCCGTCGCGCCGGCATGGACGTGTCCCCGGACGAGATCGTGCTCTGTCACGGCGCCAGTCAGGGAATCACCCTGAGCGTGCGCCTCTTCGCACAGGGCGGCGATGCCGTGGCGGTGGAGCAGCCGACCTACCACAACGTGCTGACCAGCCTGGTCGGCCTGGGCGTGCGCCCCGTTTCCGTTCCGTCCGGGCCGGCGGGTCCCGATCTCGCCGTCCTCGAGCGCGTGCTCTCCGATCCGGACGTGAAGGCCTTCTACACCATTCCGAGCTTCCACAACCCGATGGGCACCAGCACCTCGCTGCCCGCCCGGCGCGAGCTGATCGAGGTGGCGGCGCGCTGCCAGACGCCGCTCATCGAGGACGCCTTCGAGATGGATCTCCGCTTCGAGGGCCGGTCGGTGCCGCCGCTGGCCGGGCTCGACAGCCGCGGGCTCGTCGTGCACCTGTTCTCGTTCTCGAAGTCGCTCTTCCCGGGGCTGCGGGTGGGCTCGGTCACCGCTCGCGGCCGGACGGTCGAGGGCCTGCTGGCGCTGAAACGCGCGTCGGACCTCTCGGACTCGCTGCCCATGCAGGCAGCCCTCGAGGACTTCGTGCGCGCCGGCGCCTACGACCGGCACCTGGGCCTGCTGCGCAGGATGCTGCGCGTGCGCCGCGACGTGATGCTCGAGGCGCTCGAGTCCGAAATGCCAGAGGGCACGGTCTGGACCCGGCCCGAGGGCGGCTACCAGGTCTGGGTCGAGCTGCCGTTCGACATCGACACCCGAGACCTGCTGCCCGACGCCGCCCGAGCCGGCGTGCTCTTCGCCCCGGGCGCGCAGTTCAATCACGACGGTCGCCCGTCGCGCTGCCTGCGCCTCACGGTGGCCCAGGCGGACGAGGACGAGATCCGGCGCGGCGTCGCCACGCTGGGAAGAGTGGTGCGGGAGCGGCTCGATGCATCTCCCGCTTCTCGCCAGTCGGCGGGGGTCCATCTGTAGCAAGCGGCCCGGAGGGCCGCGCGCAGCGAGCCCACCCGAGGCTTCGCCTCGGGTGAGGCGAGCGAAGTCCAGAAAGAAGGAGGGATCGAGATGACTCAGAAGAAGAGCGGCAACGGGGCAGGGCGGACCACCGCCGAGGCCTTCGAGATCAAGGTCGGCCTGGCCGAAATGCTGAAGGGCGGCGTGATCATGGACGTCACCACGCCCGAGCAGGCCAAGATCGCCGAGGACGCTGGTGCGGCCGCCGTGATGGCGCTCGAACGGGTGCCCTCGGACATCCGCCGGGACGGCGGCGTGGCGCGCATGAGCGCGGTGTCGATGATCGAGGCCATCCAGAAGTCGGTCTCGATTCCGGTGATGGCCAAGATCCGCATCGGCCACATCGTCGAGGCCCAGCTGCTCGAGGTCCTCGGGGTGGACTTCATCGACGAGAGCGAGGTCCTGACGCCGGCGGACGACCAGCACCACGTCGACAAGCACGCCTTCAAGTCGCCCTTCGTGTGCGGCTGCCGGGACCTCGGTGAGGCGCTGCGCCGCATCGGCGAGGGCGCGGCCATGATCCGCACCAAGGGCGAGGCCGGGAGCGGCAACATCGTCGAGGCGGTGCGGCACCTGCGACAGGTGAATGGCGACATCCGTGCGATTCAGGCGCTCCTGCCCGAAGAGCTCATGGCCCGCGCCAAGCAGCTCGGTGCGCCCGTGGACCTCGTGCGCTTCGTGCACGAGAACGGCCGGCTGCCGGTGCCGAACTTCGCGGCGGGCGGCGTGGCCACGCCCGCGGACGCGGCGCTGTGCCGGACCCTCGGGGCCGAGGCGGTCTTCGTGGGCTCGGGCATCTTCAAGAGCGACGATCCCGAGAGCCGGGCCCGCGCCATCGTGCGCGCGAACACCCACTGGGAGGATCCGGCCGAGGTGCTGGCCGCCAGCCGCGGTCTCGGCGCCGCCATGCCCGGCATCGAGATGGAGACCCTCGCCGAGAGCGAGCGCCTCTCCAACCGGGGCTGGTAGAGACGGGGAGCCTGCGGAGTGACCCCCAGCGAGGTCAAACGGGTCGGGATCCTGGCCATCCAGGGCGACGTCGAGGCGCACGCCGCCGCGATCGAGCGCGTGGGCGCAGTACCCGTGCCCGTCCTGCGCGAGAAGCACCTGGACGAGGTAGACGCGCTGGTGCTGCCCGGCGGGGAGAGCACCACGATCGCCAAGGGCCTGGAGCGGCTCGGTCTGTACGAGCCGCTCCGTGCCTTCGGCGACTCCGGGCGCCCGCTGCTCGGGACCTGCGCCGGCGCGATCCTGCTCTCGCGCGTCGCCGAGAACCACCCGGTCGAGACCCTGGGCCTCATCGACGCCGTCGCGGTGCGGAACGCCTACGGCACCCAGGTGGACTCGTTTGCCGCCCCCGCCGACGCGGACTCCGCGAACGGGTTCGCAGGGCTGCGCTGTGTGTTCATCCGAGCCCCGCAGCTCCGCGACCTCTCCCCGGAGGTCGAGGTGCTGGCCCGCGTGGACGGCGCGCCGGTGCTGGTCCGCCAGGGACGGGTTCTGGCCTGCACCTTCCATCCCGAGCTGGGCGACGATTCCCGCGTCCACGCGCTCTTGCTCGGGTCCGTCGCCTAGGGTATCCATTGCGCCCCCGGAGGCGCCGACCACTGGCCCCTCCCTTCCCTCGGTCTCCGCCGGTCCCGGACGGTTCCCGCCGTTCCGGGCTCTCCAGCGGGGGCTCGACCGCTCCAGCGGCCGTCCACGAGGAGGACCCGTGCGGGAATACGAAACGACGCTCATCGTCCAGCCCGAGATCTCGGAGGAAGGCTCCGCGGCAATCCTGTCCAAGCTGGACGGGATCCTCGAGAGCCACGGCGACATCCGGCTCTTCTGCGATGACCTGGGCAAGCGCAAGCTGGCCTACGAGATCCGCAAGTTCCACAAGGGTCACTACTACGTTCTGACCTACCTGGGGGACGGCAAGGCAGTGCCCGACCTGGAGCACAGCCTGCGCCTCGAGGAGTCGGTGCTGCGCTTCCTGACCATCCAGGCCAACGACGCGGTCGTGGACGTCGAGGCGCGCACAGCCGAGGGCGCCGAATACGAGAAGGAGCAGGCCAAGCGGGCGGCCGAGAAGGCCGCGCGCGAGGTGGAGGAGGCCCGCGCCCGCGAGGAGGCCGAGCAGGCCGCCGCGGAAGAGCGCGCTGCCGCTGCTGCCGCCGCTGCAGAGGAGAAGCCCGCTGCCGCCGCTGCGGAGGAGGAGCCCACTGCCACCGCTGTGGAAGAGCCCACCGCCGCCGCCGAGGAGCAGGAGCCGTCGGACGCGGACGCCACCGACGCGGCTCCGAAGCCGGCCGCGGACGAGAAGCCCGACGAGGCCGGGGCAGCGGAGGACGATTCCGGCTCGTCCGCTGACGAGGAGGAGAAGTCATGAGCGAAGGCTCCGACGACCGCCCGGATCGCCCCGTCCTCGGGGATAAGCCCGACCGGCCCGTGCTCGGCGATCGTCCCGCCCAGGAGGATCGTCCCGACCGGCCCGTGCTTGGGGATCGCCCCGACCGACCCGTCCTCGGCGATCGCCCCGCCCAGGGGGATCGGCCCGTGCTCGGCGATCGCCTCGACCAGGGGGATCGCCCCGACCGGCCCGTGCTGGGCGATCGTCGGCCCGAACCCAGCGTCAAGGCGCGGCTCCGCGCGCGTGCGCGCAAGAAGGCCCGCAAGGGCAAGAAACGCATGTTCCAGCGGCGCAAGGTGTGCCGCTTCTGCGCCGACAAGCAGCTGGCGCTCGACTACAAAGAGGTCAAGACCCTGCGCCTCTTCGTCACCGAGACCGGCAAGATCATCCCCAGCCGCATTTCGGGCAACTGCGCCAAGCACCAGCGCACCCTCGCCGTGGCCATCAAGCGCTCGCGGCACCTGGCCTTCCTGCCGTACGCGGCCGTACACCTCTAAGAGGGCAACGATGGCCCAGGTACAGCTCATCCTGCGCGAGGACGTCGTCAATCTAGGAGAGGCGGGCGACCTCGTGAACGTGAATCCCGGGTACGCTCGCAACTACCTCGTTCCCCGGGGTATGGCCACGCTCGCGACGGCGGCGAACATCAACCAGCTCGAGCACCACAAGCGCGTCATCGACGAGAAGCTGGCCAAGCAGCGAAACGACCTGGAGAGCGTGCGCGACCGGATCCAGGCGCTCTCCCTCGAGGTGTCGGCCCAGGCGGGCGAAGAGGGCAAGCTCTTCGGCTCGATCACGACGCAGAAGATCGCCGAGCTCCTCGCAGACCGGGGCGTGGAGCTCGACCGCCGCAAGATCGCGCTCGCCGAGCCGATCAAGGAGCTGGGGGAGCACGAGATCACGATCAAGCTGCGCCGCGAATTCACCGCCACCGTGAAGCTCACCGTCAGCGCCGCCGAATAAACCGCGTCTCTTTTTCGTTCCAGCGCGAAACCGCGCAGCACTTCGCCATGGCTGTTGGTATGATGGCGCCCGTCACGCGAACGATGGGGGTCCACGTGGCAGGCGCAGAAGCGTTTGGTCTCTCTGATCCGTCTGATCATTCTGGACTTCGGGGGCGCGTCCCGCCCCACGATCTCGAGGCCGAGAGAGCGGTTCTCTCGGCGGTGCTCCTCGACAACAGCGCCGTCCACGAGATTGCCTCGCGGCTGGTTCCCGACGACTTCTATCATCCTGCGCACCAGGTCCTGTACCAGGCGATCCTCGCCCTCGACCACGACAACCGTCCAGTCGACCTGATCACGCTCTCCGAGCACCTCACGTCGCACAAGCTTCTCGATCGCGTGGGCGGGCCCATCGCGCTGGCCGAGATCGCGGACTTCGAGGCCACCGCCGCCAACGTCGTCCACTACGCGGGCATCGTGCGCGACAAGTCGGTGAAGCGAAGCCTGATCCAGGTGGCCACCGAGATCGTCGCCATGGGTTATGAGGAAACCGCCAGCTCCAACGAGCTCCTCGACTCGGCGGAGTCCCGGATCTTCTCCCTCGGCGAGGAGAAGGCGCAGACGACGCTGCGACCCCTCCACGAGGAGATGCACGACGCGGTCGACCACGTAGAGGCGCTGATGGCGCGGGGTGGGGACCTGACGGGCCTCGCCACCGGGTTCAAGAACTTTGACGAGCTGACCGGAGGGCTCCAACCGGGCGACCTGATCATCCTGGCGGCGCGGCCGGCCATGGGCAAGACGGCCCTGGCCCTCAACATCGCCCGCAATGTGGCCGTGGACCTCCGGAAGAACGTGGCGGTCTTCTCGCTCGAGATGACGACGCGCGCCCTGGTGCTGCGGATGCTCTCTTCCGAAGCACAAGTGGACTTCGCCGCCTTCCGCAAGGGACTGATCTCGGTGGACGCCCACGACAGCCTGGTGCGGGCGGCCGGCGAGCTCGCCGAGGCCAACATCTGGATCGATGACAGCGGCGCCTCCACCGTCATGGAGATGCGCGCCAAGTGCCGGCGCCTGCGCGCCAAGCGAGGTCTCGACCTGGTGATCGTCGACTACCTGCAGCTCGCCCACGGGGACAAGCGAACAGACAGCCGCGAGCAGGAGATCTCGGAGATCAGTCGCGGGCTGAAGGCGCTGGCCAAGGAGCTGGGGCTGCCGGTGATCGCGATCTCCCAGCTGAATCGCGGTCCCGAGATGCGCAAGGCCGAGGACAAGCGCCCCATGCTGGCGGACCTGCGCGAGTCCGGCGCCATCGAGCAGGACGCGGACGTGATCGGCTTCATCTACCGCGACGTCCTCTACAACCGGGACACCGAGTACGAGGATCTCGCCGAGCTGATCGTCGCCAAGCAGCGAAATGGGCCGGTGGACACGGTGCGCCTCAAGTTCGAGGGCCGCTACGCCCGCTTCCGGGACTGGACCCAGGACGACTTTGGCGGGCCCGGCGGGCGCGGCGGCGGCTTCACCGGGCCCCCGGGCGGCGAATCCGACGTCCCCTTCTAGAGGTCCGGCGCCCGCAAAGCCCCGAGCGCTGCGGCGCGGGTCGGTGATCGCGATCGCCGCGCCAGCGGGGCCGGTCGATCCCGAGAAGCTCGAGGCGGGGATCGCCTGGCTGCGCGAGCTGGGCTTCGAGCCGGCGGTTCGCGACGACCTCACCGCCCAGCGGGGCTACCTGGCCGGCGACGACGAGCGGCGCGCGGCCGAGCTGATGCACTGGATCGGCGACGACCGGGCCGAGGCCATCGTGTGCGCCCGGGGCGGCTACGGCTGCCACCGGATCGTGTCGCTGCTGGACGCGGACCGGGTGCGCCGCGCCGGCAAGGCCCTGGTGGGCTACAGCGACGTCACCACCCTGCTGCTCTGGCAGCTCCGCTGTGCGGGCCTGTCCGGCATCCACGGCCCGATGCTCGAGCGCGACCACTCCGCCGCCACGGGCGAGGCCCTGGCGGCTCTCCTGTTGGGCGACGTTCCGCCCCCGCTCGAGGGAAAGCCGTGCGTCCCCGGCCGCCGCGAGGGACGGCTCGTCGGCGGCTCCCTCACCCTGGTGGCGGCGAGCCTCGGCACCCCTTGGGAGATCGACACCCGGGGCGCCATCTTGCTCTTCGAGGACGTGGCCGAGGAGCCCTACGCGGTCGACCGCACCCTTCATCAGCTCCGGGCCGCGGGCAAGCTGGACGAGCTGGTTGGCGTGGGGGTGGGGCAGATGGTCGGCTGCGAGGGCAGCCGCCACCCGACGCCCACCGTGCACGAGGTCCTGGACGAGATGCTGACGCCCCTGGGCGTTCCGGTCGTGTTGGACCTGCCCTTCGGGCACTGCGCATCCCACCTTCCCTGGCCCGTGGGTGGGCGGGCGATCGTGGACGGCGAGCGCGGCCTGATCGAGCTATTAGAATCCAGCGTGACCTCCGTGGGGGGATGAGGGGTCCATGAAGCGAAGTCTCATCGTGCGGAAGCTGGCCCGGGCCGAACGGGCGCTCGACAAGGCGATCCAGAACGCCGAGATCCCGGGCGCCGTGGTGCAGGCGCGCATGCCCCTTCACGGCGAGCGCGTCGAGCACCTGTCGGTGCAGGGCCTGGCCGTGGTGCGGCCCGAGCGCCTGCCCATGACGCGCCAGACGATCTTCGACCTGGCCTCGCTCACCAAGCCCATGGCCACCAGCACCGCCATCCTGCTGCTGGTGAACGACGGGCTGCTCGATCTCGACGATCCGGTGGCCAAGTCGCTTCCCGCCTTCGCCGACCGCGACAAGGAGGCCGTGACCCTGCGCCAGCTCCTCACCCACTCCTCGGGTCTGCGCCCGCTGCGCTTCTTCCACGAGACGCTGCTCGAGAAGGAGCGCAAGACGGGGGAGCGGCTGCTCGGCACGCCCGAGGGGCGCGAGTGGATCGTCGACCGCGTGCTGCGCTCGGCCCTGGTGCACGAGCCCGGCGAGGCCGCGGTGTATGGCGATCTGGACTTCATCGCCCTGGGTGCGGTGGTGGAGGCGGTGGCGCGCCAGCCCCTGGACGAGTTCTGCCGCGAGCGCATCTTCGAGCCGCTGGGTATGCCGGACACCCGCTTCTGGCCCGTTCCGGCCGAGGGCTTCTCGATCTCGATTCCGCCCGAGGTGCGGCGCCGAGTGGCCGCCACCGAGAACTGTCCCTGGCGCGGGCGCATCCTCTGGGGCGAGGTGCACGACCCCAACGCGTCGGCCATGGGCGGCGTGGCGGGACACGCGGGCCTGTTCTCGACGGTGGACGACGTGATGCGCTTCGCCGAGGTGTGGCTGGACGCGTGGCACGGGCGCAGTGACCTGCTGCCCCCGGAGTGGGTGCGCCGCTTCTCCGAGCGCCAGCACCTGCCCGAGGGCTCGGACTGGGCGATTGGCTGGGACACGCCGACGGCGGGCGCATCCGCCTCGGGCCGGTACTTCTCGGAGCGCTCGATCGGGCACCTGGGCTTCACGGGCACGTCGCTCTGGATCGACCTCGAGCGCGAGGCCATCGTGGTCATGCTGACCAACCGCGTCCACCTGTTCGCCAAGCGCAGCCGCTTCGACCTGCGTCCCGTGGTCCACGACCACATCATCGACGCCTTCCAGTCTGGATGACGAAGGAGCGCGTCCACTTCGTCGCCATCGGCGGGACGGGGATGGGGTCGCTGGCGGGACTGCTCAAGGCCCGCGGCGTGGAGGTGACGGGCTCGGACCGCGCGCTCTACCCGCCCATGAGCACGGCGCTCGAAGGATGGGGCATCCCGGTGACGCTGGGCTTCGATCCAGCACACGTGGAGGAAGACCCGCCCGACCTGGTCGTGATCGGCAACGCGGTGCGCCCGGACAACCCGGAGGCGCGCGCAGCCATCGACGCCGGGCTCGCGTACCGCTCGTTCTCCGACGCGCTCTACGAGCGGGCCATCGCCGGCCGCCACTCGGTGGTCGTCACCGGGACCCACGGCAAGACCACGACCACGAGCCTGATCGCGGTGCTGCTCGAGAAGACCGGGCGCGATCCCTCCTTCCTGGTCGGCGGCATCAGCCTCGATTTCGAGGGGAGCTTCCGCGAGGGCGGAGGCGAGCACTTCGTCGTGGAGGGCGACGAGTACGACACGGCGTTCTTCGACAAGACCCCGAAGTTCCTGCACTACCACCCGCGGACGCTGATCCTCACCTCGGTGGAGTTCGACCACGCGGACATCTACCGCGATCTCGACCACGTCAAGTCGGCATTCCGCGAGCTGGTAGCCGGCATGCCGGCAGACGGAACCCTGGTGGCGGCCTGGGACCACGAGGGCGTGCGCGACGTCGTGGAGGAGGCGCCCTGCCGTCTGGTCCGCTACGGGCTCGACGCGGACGCCCACTCCGGCCCCGACTGGCGGGCGGACGAGATCCGCGTGCACAGCGACGGCACGGAGTTCCGGGTGGCGGCGCCCGGCCGCGCGCCCGTGACCACCAGGACGAGTCTGTTCGGGCGCTTCAACGTGGAGAACGCGCTCGGCGCGCTGGCGGCGCTCGACGCCCTGGGCGTTCCGCTGGACGAGGCGGCCGCGGCCTTGCCGGCGTTCCGCGGGGTCAAGCGCCGCCAGGAGATTCGGGGCGTGGCCAATGGCATCACCGTGGTGGACGACTTCGCGCACCACCCGACGGCGGTGGCGGGCTCCATCGAATCCCTGCGCGTGCGCTTTCCCGAGGCCCGCCTGGTGGCCGTCTTCGAGCCGCGCACCAACACGAGCCGCCGCCGGATCTTCCAGGACGACTACACCCAGGCACTCCTGGGCGCCGACCGCGTCGTGGTGAAGTGTGTTCCGGACGAGCCCATCTACAGCGCCACCGGCGAGGTGACCGAGTTCTTCTCTGCGGCAGAGCTGGCCGAGTCGCTCCGCGCCCGCGGCGTCCCGTGCGACGTCTTCGACACCGTCGACGAGATCGTCGCGGACCGCGTGCGCGACCACCGCGCCGGAGACGTCGTGCTCGTCATGAGCAACGGCGACTTCGACAACATCTGGGAGAAGCTCCTGGCGGCGCTTCGGACCTAGCCGGCGCTCTTCCAGAACTCCTCGAGCACGTGGGGCTCGAGGGGGGTGGTCCAGACCTCGACGACCAGGCCCTCCTCGATGCGCGCCAGCAGCTGGTAGTCGAGCTCGAGGGTGCGATCGCCGAGGCGCGCCGAGACGTGCAGCAGGTAGGCGATGCGATCCGAGCTGGTGAGGATGTCGTCGAGGCGCGCGTCGAAGATCTCGACGGACTCGCCGATGCGCGCCAGGTAGTCGAGCACCGCGTCCTGTCCGCGGTGGTCTCCCACCCACGGCGTTCCGCGGCCGGTGGCGTGCCACACGATGTCCGCCGACCAGAGCTTCTGGAGCGTGTCGACGTCGCTCTGGGAGACAGCCTGCCACGCCTGGCGCGCGAGCTGGAGATTCGCCTGGTCCGGCATGCCAAACCCTCGTGGGCTCCCATCATACACGGGCGCGCGGTTTCGTATCATCGAGAACGTGGACCTGATGGACCTGGACTGGATGAAGGCTCACGTGGAGACGCTCTTCCTCCACGACGCCGCCGGGCGGATCGTGCGGGTCCACGAGCGCGAGGGATGGCCGGCGCCGCACTTCTACCTGGGGAGGAGCCGTCCCGCGAACCTGTGGCGCTTCCAGGCGAGCCTTCCGGATGGGGCAATCCGGACCCTCGGCCGGCTGGCCGCGAAGGAGGCGCCGCTCCCGGACATCGTTCCCGCCCGCGAGCCCGAGCCTGAACCCAGACGAATGGAGGCCTTTCGCCGCGTTCTCGTCGACGAGGGGATCGAGATCCACTCCGAGTACCGAGGCCCCGCGTTTCGCTTCCCGGACGCGACGCTCGGAACCCGGCCCGACCCCGACGTGGTCGAGATCGGACCCGAGAACGCGGCGCTGCTCACGGGCCCCTTCCTCGACCTGGCCGGGCGGGCCCCGGTCCTGGCCGCCCTCGACGACGGGCGCGCGGTCTCGGTCTGCCACGCGGCCCGCGGCGTGGCGGAGACCATGGTCGAGGCCGGCGTCGAGACCCTGCCGAGCCATCGCGGCCGCGGCCTGGCCTCGCGCGTGGTGGCGGCCTGGGCCGACGCGGTCCGCCGCCGGGGCGGCGTTCCCCTCTACAGTACCGAGTGGGGCAACGCCGGGTCGCGCTCCGTCGCCCGAAGGCTGGGCCTGATCCAGTACGGAGAGGACTGCCACTTCTCGTGAAGCCCGCATGCCACGCGGTCACACCTCGAGGCCGACCGAACGCATGAGCTCGAGGGCGTTGCTCTTGCGCACGACGCCGGAGCGCAGGTGGAAATCGAAAGTGATCTCGCCGTCTTCCAGTTGGTCCTCGAAGTGCACGTTCTCGAGGCGCGGCGCGAGCTCGTCGGCGATCTTCGCCAGCGCGAGATCGTGGGTGGTCACCAGACCGAGGGCACCGCGATCGACGAGTCCGCGCACCACGGCCTCGGCGCCGATGCGGCGGTCGTGGGAGTTGGTGCCGTGCAGGATCTCGTCGAGCAGGAAGAGGACGGGTAGGGAGCCGCCGGTGAGCTCCACCACCTGGTGGAGGCGCTTGATCTCCGCGTAGAAGCGCGAGATGCCCTCCTGGAGGGAATCGTTCACCTGGATCGACGCCGCGACGGTGAAGGGCGAGAGGCGCAGCCGCCGCGCGCGCACCGGCGCACCGGCCAGAGCCAGGAGCGCGTTGACGCCGACCGTGCGCAGGAGCGTGCTCTTGCCGGACATGTTCGAGCCGCTGACCACGAGCCCGCGCCGGTCGCCGCCGAGCACCAGGTCGTTGCGGACGCAGCGCTCGGCGGGGATCAGCGGGTGCCCCAGATCCCCCCCTTCGAAAACGGGCTCGCCCTCGGCGATCTCCGGGAAGGGATCGTCCGGGTGCTCGTAGGCGTAGGCCGAGAGCGCGCACAGCGCCTCGATCTCGCCCGCCGCCGTGAGCCAGCGCTCGAGATGGGGCCCGCACTCGGCGCGCCAGGCCTCGACGGCCAGGGCGAGCTGGGTCCCCCACAGCAGGAGCGCACCGATGGGGGCAAAGAACTGGTTGCGGCGCGCGTCGAGCAGGTCCACCAACCGGCGGAGCTGGGCGATGCGGCGCGACGGCGAAACGTGATCCGTCTCGAGCTCGGTGCGGAGCCGGACCAGGAGCGGGGCGGAGACGGGCTCCCGCTCCAGGCGCTCGAGCAGGTCGGCCAGGATGGCGAGGTCCCGGGTCGGTCCCTCGACGCCGCGGATTACGGGAGCGATGCGACGCCGCAGCCGCAAGGCGAAGCCGCTCTGGGCGCCGATGGCGACCAGGGCAGGCAGGAGCCCGGCATCGGTGAAGATCCAGAGCGCGAGCGCCCCCAGACTGACGGAGACCAGCAGCGCGGCCACCGCGCGCAGACGCGGCGATGGCGCGGCGGGCTCGGCGCCCCAGCGCAGCATGGCGACGGGATTGAGGCGCGAGCGCACATCTTCGCCCAGGAGCCACAGGTCCTCGCGCAGGTCGAGGCGGCCGCGCAGCTCGTCGACGGCGGCCTGTCGCGCGCGGACTACATCGGCAGCGGCGGGCGTGCGGAGCCAGTCGGCCAGGGTGCGCTGTCCCACCGGTGTGCGCGCGGTGCACAGGAGCTCGAAGAGGCTGCCCTCGCCGAACAGGTCGAGGTCCGCAGCATAGGGATGGGCCGGATCGCAAAAGTCCTCGCCTCGCTCCCCCGTTCCCGACCAGCGGTCCTCGATTCGCGCGATTCCCCGCTCGTAGAAGTCGGCGCGGCGCTGGGCCTCGCGATGGCGCCGGATCAGCCGGTCGTGGACGATGACCAGCGCCAGGAAGAGCACGACGATGGGTGCGAGCCAGCCCGCGGCCAGCACCCGGCTCCCGAACGCGAGCCAGGCCACGCCGGCGCCGGCGACGAAGACCGCCAGCCGCGCGTGCGAGATCCAGCGCTCGCGCACGCCCCAGCGGCGCGCGGCACTCTCGGCGACCTCGAGCCGGTGCGCGTACTCGCTGCGCGGCTCGTTCATGGATAGACCAGGAAGCGCGCGCCGCCGCCCGAGCCGGCTCTGCTCGCTGGAGCGGAGCGGCGGATGGCCTCGGACACGAAGACCCGCCCCCCCGCGACCGCCCGGCGGAGCGGCTCGCCCCGCGCCAGCAGCGCGGCGATGGCGGAGGACAGAGCGCAGCCCGTCCCGTGCACCGAGTCGATGTCGATGCGTTCGCCCGGGAGCCACTCGAGCTCCACCGCGTCACCGGCGCGCACCGCCAGGAGATCGTCCGGCGCGCCGTCGCGGTGCCCGCCCTTCACCAGCGCCGCCCCCGCGCCGAGCTCGCGCACCAGGAACCGGGCCGCGTCCTCGGTGGCCGCCCGGGTCGAGACGTCCCGCTCGGCGAGCGCCTCAGCCTCGGGGAGGTTCGGCGTGACCAGGGCCGCGCGGGACACCAGATCGCGCAGGCTCGGCCACGCGCGGCGCTCGAGGAGCGGCGTCCCATCGCTGGCCAGGAGCACCGGGTCCACCACCACGGGCACCGCGTCCTCGAGCTCCATGAGGCCCAGGATCACGTTCCGCACCACGTCGTCGTTCGCGAGCATCCCCACCTTGACCGCCCGCGGCGCGAGGTCGCGCAGCAGCACCCGCAGCTGATCGAGTACGACCGACGGGAAGACCGGCAGCACCCGGTGGACCTTCCGGCTGTCCTGCACGGTCAGCGCCGTCACCACCGCCGCGCCGTGCACGCCCAGCGCCCGGAAGACCTGGAGGTCGGCCTGGAGCCCCGCGCCGCCGGTGGGATCGCTGCCGGCGATGCTGAGCGCGGTTTCGAGGGTGCCGGCGGCCGTCATCGCGCCCGATGGTAAGATCCGCCACCGTGCAGCGCACCACTCGCCCGAGATCGCTCCTCCCGCTCCTCCTCCCCCTCCTCGTGGCGTCTTTTGCCGGCGGCGCCCGGGCCCAGGAGGAAGCCGCCCCCCGCTCTGGCCCTTCGGGCGCTTCCAGTGACCGGGCCGCCACCTGGTACGCCGAGTCCTACAACCGCGGCGAGCGCGGCTTCCTGGTCACCCACTACTGGTCGAAGGGCCAGCGCTTCCGGGCCGAGATCGTCGTCGCCGGCCACCGCGTCGTCAACATCGTGAACGGCGACCACTACTACGTCCTCGACGCGCTGGGCCAGACGGGCGTCGCCATCCAGAGGAGCGCCGCCGCCCTGCGCGCCGACCCCACCCGCGGCCGCCCCTTCGGCCGCGAGTTCGACCGGCTCCTGCGGCAGGGCGGAGAGAAGATCAAGACCGAGCAGCTCGGCGGCCGCGAGTGCGACCTCTACCGCGTTACCAACGACTCCGGCCGCTTCGAGGTCTGCGCCACTCCCACCGAGCCCCACCTCCCGATCCGCGTCACCACCTTCAATCGGAAGAGCGGCGCCAGCGACAACGTCGACTACATCAACTGGCTCTCCGGCATCGCCATCCCGGACTCGTTCTTCGAGCCCGACCCCCGGATCGAGCTCGAGCGCGTGACGTACGAGGACTACCGGAAGCGCTCGCTGCGCGAGCGGGTGGGCCCGGCACCGGCGCTGTTCGGGTTCCTGCTACACGGAGAGCCGGACTAGGCTCAGTCTGTGATCCAGGTGATGTTCGCGTCCGCGATCTCCGGCGTCTTCTCCGCCAGCACCGCGAGCCGGCGCGCCACGTCGCCCGCCAGCTTCACGAACGCCAGGGCCGCGGGCGAGTCCGGGGCGTAGGTGATGATCGGCTGGCCCCGGTCGCCGCCTTCGGCGACGCGGGGGTCGATCGGCACCTCGCCCAGGAAGTCGACGCCCAGCTCCTCGGCGATCCGCTTTCCGCCGCCCTGGCCGAAGATGTAGTACTTGCGGTCCGGGAGATCGGGCGGGACGAAGTACGACATGTTCTCGATGATGCCCAGC
>JAPUKG010000117.1 GCA_027295775.1 Pseudomonadota bacterium | reverse complement strand
TCCCCTCGAAGCGGTGGACGCCCTCGGCCAGCACCTCGAAGAAGCGGTCCAGGATGCGGTGCCACGTCTCCGGATCGAGATCCTCGGAGAGCTCCATCGAGCTCTTCACGTCGGCGAACAGGACGGTGACCTGCTTGCGCTCGCCCTCGAGCGCCGACTTCGACTGGAGGATCTTGTCGGCCAGGTGCTTGGGGGTGTAGTCGCGGGGCGACCGCTCGACGGGCGGGGGTGCCCCCGGGCGCGCTTGTTCCGCGAGCGGCTGCCCGCAGCCGTTGCAGAAGCGGGCGTCGGCGTCGTTCTCGCGCTGGCAGGCGGGACAGACCCGGCCGAGTTTGATTCCGCAGCCCGCGCAGAAGGCGGCGTCCGCGGGGTTCTCGCGCTGGCATTGGGGGCAGACCGGCACGGGGCGATTCTATCAGTCCGGCCGACCGGTCCTACCAGCGATCGACGTGCAGCAGACCGTCGAGGGGCTTGCGGGGCCCGGCCTTGAAGCTCGTCCCCACCGTGTAGGCCACCGGGATCAGCGCCACCTGGGTGATCTCGTCCTGGGGGATGCCGAGGAGCTCGGCGACCGTCTTCTCGTGGATCAAATGGAGGGTGGTCCAGCAGGTGCCGAGGCCGCGCTCGCGCGCCGCCAGCATGAAGCTCCAGGCGGCCGGAATGATCGAGCCGTAGGCGCTGGCCTGGGCGAGCACCGCCATGGCCCCGGGCACCGACTCCACGCGGCCCTCGATGCAGGGGATGACGAAGACCGGGACCTCGTGCAGGTGCTCCGCCAGGTACGCGGCCGAGTCGAAGACCCGCTCCTGGATCGGCGCCATCACGGGATCGTCCGCGTGGAGCTTGTTGGCGGCGTTCGGCATGTCGCGATACGCCTGAAACGTCTGCTTGTACAGCTCGGCGATCTTCCCGCGCTTCTCGGCGTCGGTCACCACCACGAAGTGCCAGCCCTGGGCGTTCGAGCCGGTGGGCGCCTGGAGCGCCAGCTCGAGGCACTCGTGGATCACCTCGATCGGAACCGGGCGCTCGAAGTCGAGGCGCTTGCGGACGGCGCGGGTCGTGGACAGCACTTCGTCGGCGGAGAGACCGAGCTTGGACATTGGGGGGGCTCCCTTCGCGCCCACTGTAACCCGTCTCCCGGGGTGGTAGCTTCTCGTCATGGCCGAGAAGCTCAACAAGGTGAGCCGCCGGCTCACCCAGGAGAAGTCCCAGGGCGCCTCCCAGGCCCAGCTCTACGCCACCGGCCTCAGCGAGGCCGACATGGACAAGGCCCAGGTGGGGATCGCGAGCTGCTGGTTCGAGGGCAATCCCTGCAACATGCACCTGGGCGCCCTCGCGGCGAAGGTGAAGGAGGGCGTCGTCGCGGCCGGCCTGGTCGGCATGCGCTTCAACACGATTGGCGTCTCCGACGGCATGTCGATGGGCACGAGTGGGATGAGCTTCTCGCTCCAGTCGCGCGACCTGATCGCGGACTCGGTCGAGACCGTGATGGGCGCCCAGTGGTACGACGCCTGCATCTCGATCCCGGGCTGCGACAAGAACATGCCGGGCGTCGTGATGGGAATGGCTCGGGTGAACCGGCCGTCGATCATGGTCTACGGCGGGGCGATCCGCGCGGGCTTCGATCGCAGCGAGCGTCCCCTGGACATCATCTCGGCCTTCGAGAGCTACGGGCAGCTCATCTCGGGCGACATCGACGAGGAGGGACGCCTCGACATCGTGCGGAACGCCTGCCCGGGTGCCGGTGCCTGTGGTGGCATGTACACCGCCAACACCATGGCGTCCGCGATCGAGGCGCTGGGCATGTCACTGCCCTACAGCTCCTCCACGCCGGCCCTGGATCCCGGGAAGGCCGCGGAGTGCGTCGCCGCCGGCGCCGCGATCCTGAAGCTGATGGAGCGGGAGATCGTGCCCAGCGACATCATGACCCGCGAGGCGTTCGAGAACGCCATGGTGATCGTGTCGGCGCTCGGCGGCTCGACCAACGCGGTGCTCCACCTGATCGCCATGGCGCGGTCGGTGGGCGTCGAGCTCACCATCGACGACTTCCAGAAGGTGAGCGACCGCGTTCCCTTCCTGGGGGACTTGAAGCCGAGCGGACGACACGTCATGGAGGACCTCCACGACGTGGGCGGCATCCCGGCCCTGATCCAGTACCTGCTCGAGAAGGGCGCGATGAATCCCGACTGCCTGACGGTCACCGGCAAGACCCTGGGCGAGAATGTCGCGGGCGTGCCGCCGCTGGCGAAGGGACAGACGGTAATCCGGCCGTGGGAGGATCCGATCAAGCCGACCGGGCACATCGCCATCCTGCGCGGCAGCCTCGCGCCCGACGGCGCGGTGGCGAAGATCACGGGCAAGGAGGGTCTGGAGTTCTCGGGCCCCGCCTAGGTGTTCGACCAGGAAGAGGCCATGCTGCGGGCCCTCGAGGAGGGTCGCATCAAGAAGGGGCACGTCATCATCATTCGCTACGAGGGTCCCAGGGGCGGCCCCGGCATGCCCGAGATGTTGACTCCCACCTCGGCGCTGATGGGCGCGGGCCTGGGCGCAGACGTGGCCCTGCTCACCGACGGCCGCTTCTCGGGCGGCTCCCACGGCTTCATCGTGGGTCACGTGACCCCCGAGGCCCAGGAGGGTGGTCCCATT